>JAAXQD010000098.1 GCA_012974475.1 Desulfobacterales bacterium | reverse complement strand
AGACAGATTTCATCCACGACGCCGCTGACACCGGAAACGGTGATGGTATTGCCCACAACGAACGGGCGTGCGAGGATAATCACGAGGCCTGCGCCATAGTTTGACAGCGGACCTTGGATGGCAAAGCTGGCGCCGAAGGCCATGGCGGCAAGTGCGGCGATAAAAGGGGCGATGGTGATGCCGAACTTGCCAAGGGCGATAAGGATGGCAAAGGTAAGGACAATGCCCTTGGCTGTGGCTACGGCAAACTTTGACAGGGTAATATCGAACTCTTTCCGTTCGAAGAATTTCGAAAGGAAAGAGGCCACCGCCCTGGCAACCACAAACCCGATGACAAGAATCAGAATGGCACCGACCACCTGGAAGCTGTAATTTGCAAAGAAATCGATGACGATGTCGATCAATTTTTGTGCGGATTTTAGTTCATCCTGCATCTTTTTTGCTCCTGCTTTGGGTTAAAAACGCATATGGGAAAATTGCGGCATAAAATTTCTTCCGCGTACCTTACCGACAAGGTTTCACATTTATCGTATGGGGCAAAGGGAGGACCTTTAAGCACTTTTTAACATTTTTTCCCAAAAATTTCAACCGGCCGTGGACTCGAAGAGATACCCGTACAGCGGGTGCCTCATTTCGTACGGCAAAAGGTGCTTTCCGCAAGCCCTCAAGAGGCGGATAAACATATCGCCTTTCAGAAAACAGATGGCCATAATCCATAACCGCTAAGATGAGATAAAAACATCACGAAAAGATGCTGTTGCGCAAGCGTTCGAGTGCGAAACTTGAGTGAACAATTCGTGAATAATTGGTTGTAATAAAAGTTTGGATGCTTATGTTAATAAGCTGGCAGTTACACAGCAAAGATCCGGGCCCAGAGGACCCGGTTTTTTTTATGACTAAATTTGTAAGGAAATGGACTCAGTGAAAAACGCTGCAAGAAATGAAAACATAAGGAATATCGCGATCATCGCACATGTCGACCATGGCAAGACCACCCTTGTTGATGCCATGTTCAGGCAGAGCGGTCTCTTCAGACCGGGCCTCGAAGTCGACGAGAGAATCATGGACAGCATGGATCTGGAGCGGGAGAGAGGGATCACCATTGCTGCAAAAAACTGTTCGGTGCGATGGAAGGGCGTAAAAATAAACATCATCGATACCCCCGGCCATGCCGATTTCGGCGGTGAGGTCGAGCGTGCACTCTCCATGGCTGACGGCGCGATTCTTCTGGTCGATGCTTCTGAAGGGCCGCTGCCCCAGACGCGTTTCGTGTTGAAAAAAACCCTGGAGATCGGCCTCAAGGTTATTGTGGTGATCAACAAGATCGACAGAAAGGACGCCCGGCCTGATGCGGTGCTCGATGAGATATATGATCTTTTCATAGACCTTGATGCAGACGGGGAACAGCTCGATTTTCCGTATCTTTATGCCGTCGGACGTGAAGGCATCGCGAAAAAGACCCTCACCGAAAGCCGGGACAATCTTCACCTTCTCTTTGAAACCATCCTCACTGAAATACCGGCGCCGCAGTTTGATCCGGAAGAACCCTTCCAGATGCTGGTGTCGGATCTCGGGTATTCAGATTATCTCGGAAGGCTCGCCATCGGCAGAGTTTTTAACGGGAATGCCCAATTCAATGATACCTTGGCCTGCATCAATGATAAAGCGGAGCGCCTCCCCCTCAAGATCTCCAAGCTTCAGGTATATGACGGCATGACGCTCAAAGCGGCCGATATTGCAGAACCCGGTGAAATTATTGTTCTTTCAGGCATCGAAGATGTCATGATCGGTGACACGATCTGCACAAAGGAGTATCCGAAATCCTTAAAGAGAATCACCGTAGACGAGCCGACCATCTCCATGGAATTCACCATAAACTCGTCGCCGTTGCGCGGCAAGGAGGGCAGGATCGTACAGTCCGGCAAGATCCGTGAGCGGCTGATCAAGGAGACGCTCCAAAACGTTGCCGTGAGGTTTGAACAGACCCAGGACCGGGACCGCTTTATTGTGAAGGGCCGAGGAGAATTCCAGATGGTCATCCTTATCGAAACCATGCGAAGGGAAGGATTTGAGCTTTCTGTCGGCCGTCCCAAGGTGATTTTCAGACATGAAAACGGGAAAACTCTCGAGCCCATTGAGAAGCTGTTTGTGGATTGCGAGGAAGATTTTTTGGGGATTGTGACCGAAAAGCTCTCCCTGAGAAAAGGGCGGCTGACAAACCTTGCCAATGACGGAAACGGAAGGATACGGGCTGAATTTTCCATTCCCTCGCGGTCTTTGATCGGTTATAGAGATGAATTCCTTACGGACACAAAGGGAACCGGAATTATGAACACCCTTTTTGCAGGGTATGAAGCGTTTCGCGGTGATTTCCCCACCCGGTTTACCGGCTCAATTGTTTCAGACAGGCAGGGGCGCGCTGTTGCATACGGACTCTTTCACCTTGAACCCAGAGGCCGTCTTTTCATTGCCCCCGGAGAACTTGTTTACGAGGGAATGATTATTGGGGAGTACAATAAAGAGGGTGACATCAATGCCAATCCGAGCAAGGAGAAGAAGCTCACAAACATGCGGGCTTCAGGAAAAGATGAAAGCACGTCATGTTCGCCGGTGAAGCCCATGACCCTCGAGCGGGCCATTAACTTTATAGCAGATGATGAGATGGTGGAGGTTACGCCAAGATCCATCCGGCTGCACAAGCAGGTGCTTTCCAGACAGAAGCGGCATCAGATGCGGCCGCCAAAGAATAGAACCGACTAGAAGCTGTTTCAAAACCGCCCATTCGTAAACGCTTGGCCACGATGGGTTGTAGAGATCAGAGAAATATATCATGGTTAATAACAAAAAAGAGGTCGACCGGCGCCGGACGTTTGGCATCATCAGCCATCCGGACGCAGGGAAGACCACATTGACGGAAAAGCTCCTGCTTTACGGCGGGGCCATTCAGCAGGCAGGGGCCGTCAAGGCTCGCAAGGCCGAAAGATATGCTACCAGTGACTGGATGGCCATCGAAAAGGAAAGGGGCATCTCCGTCACCACATCGGTGATGAAGTTCAATTATCGGGACTTTGAGATCAATCTTTTGGATACCCCCGGACATCAAGACTTCTCCGAGGACACCTACAGGGTGCTTACGGCGGTTGACAGCGCCCTCATGGTCATCGATAACGCCAAAGGGGTCGAGACCCAGACCGAGAAGCTGATGGAAGTCTGCCGCATGCGCAACACGCCCATCATGACCTTTATCAACAAGCTCGACCGAGAGGGGATGGCACCCCTTGATATCCTTGACGATATCGAAAACAAGCTGCAGATCGAATGCACACCGCTTTCCTGGCCCGTGGGCATGGGAAAAAGGTTCAAGGGGGTCTACAACCTCTATAAAAAAGAGCTTCATCTTTTTGTTTCAGGTGGGGAGACACGGCCCAGGGACGGCATTTTGATCAACGACCTTTCGGCCTCGACACTCGATGAGGTTCTTGGAAGCCAGGCAGACGAGTTAAGAGAGGATGTCGAATTGATCGAAGGCGTTGCAGATCCTTTTGATCTCGACCATTACCTGAAAGGCAACCAGACGCCTGTTTTTTTCGGAAGTGCCATCAATAATTTCGGTGTGAAGGAGATGCTCGACGCTTTTGTTGAAACCGCCCCGTCTCCGGGCCCCAGGACTTCTGTGACACGGGACGTCTCTCCCTACGAAGAATCTTTTTCCGGATTTGCATTTAAAATCCAGGCGAATATGAATCCGGCACACAGAGACAGAATCGCATTTATACGGATTTGTTCCGGGAAATTCACCCGAGGCATGAAGGCGGTTCACCACAGAATCGGAAAAGATGTTATATTTTCAAATGCCACCATTTTCATGGCCAATGCGTGTGAGAACGTGGCGGAAGCCTATCCCGGCGACATCATCGGCATTCATAACCATGGCACCATAAAGATCGGCGACACATTTTCCGAAAAAGAGCCCTTAAAGTTCTGTGGAATTCCCAATTTTGCCCCTGAATTTTTCCGAAAGGTCATTCTCAAGAACCCCATGAAAGCAAAGCATCTTCAAAAAGGGTTGAGCCATCTCGCAGAAGAGGGGGTGGTTCAGGTTTTCAGACCGGTTGCCGGAAATGACTATATCCTCGGCGCCGTTGGACTGCTGCAGTTTGACATTACCATGGAACGTCTCAAATCTGAATATGGTGTTGATGCGGTTTACGAGCCGGTCGGTTATCATGTTGCACGGTGGGTGGAATCCGACGATCCCAAAAAGATGGTGGATTTTGAGAAGAAAAACCGGTCCAACATTGCAGTGGATGCCGAAGGGGCCAGGGCCTATCTGACCACCAGTCAATGGCAGCTCGACTATTGTATAAAGGAATGGCCCGGGATAGGATTCAACAAGACTCGGGAAATCAACGAAAAGGACTTGCTTTTTCAGAAATGATCTATATAACCCTATGCGGGAGGCTCCTATCCTAAATGGGGGAATCATGCAAGGCGTTGAAGAAAAGCTGGATCAGGTTCATCGATTAATTGAAGCCATCACAGCACACCGGGACCAAATGATCGCCACCGCAGTGCGGGACACCGGTTTTACACGCAGAGAATGCAGCATCGAAACGGACCTTGTCATTAGCAACTTGCAGGGTTTTGACGACATGGCGTCCGTATTTGCGGACCGCCTTCCCATATGCGGTCCGGATCAGGAAGTTGCCCTGGCATTGCCCTACAACGGCAGCGCCTGGCTGAACACGGCCATCGTGTCCATTTTCATGGTGGGAAACCGGGTCCGGGTGAAATTCGCTACCCGAGGCTCCGAAATTTCCCGACTCACCGAATCTCTTTACACGCCCATCTTCGGAGACGCCATCTGTTTTGAATATGCTGACGGCAGGCAATTTCTCGAGAAAGCCATCGCCGATCCGCAAATACCCGCAATCTGTCTGTTCGGCACCGACGAATATGCCATACACTATCTGGACGCCATTAAGGGCCTTGGAAAGAAATTTGTTTTCGAAGGACCGGGCAAAGATCCATTTATTGTTCTTCCCGGTGCCGACCTGGAGGCAGCGGCCCGGGAGCTGGCCTTTTCCAAGTACATTTATGCCGGTCAAACCTGCACGGCTCCGGAGCGGGTCTATTTGCACGAATCCATCCACGACGATTTTCTTGAGCTGTTTCTCGATTTCAGCCGGGCGGTTAAAATCGGAGATCCCGAAGATCCTGCTACTGAAATGGGGCCGGTGGCGAGTCCCAGAGCGGTTTCGGCCATCAAGGCCCAGCTCAAAGACGCTGTGGATCGGGGCGCTCGAATCGTTTTGGGCGGCCACATCGAAGGCAGCCTGGTTTATCCCACGGTGGTGGTGGAGGCCCGCCAGGATATGCTGGGCATGAAGAATGAGATCTTCGGCCCAGTTGTTTTCGTCAGCGCGTTTCCGACGTTTGAAGCGGCCGTCCTTTTGGCACGGGACAATCGTTATGGCCTGAGAGCCGCAATTTACGGGAACGATGACGAGGCCCGCAGACTCGAAGAGAAGCTCGTCGGCGAACCCTATTGTCATCGGGTCAGTGAAATGACTTTCGGACGTTTCGGAACGGTGGGGGTTAATCAGGGTCGATCGGAAACATGGGCCGGCGCCTTTGTCAACAAGCCGGTGGGGGGGTACGGTTTTTCGGGATGGATCTGGGAGACGGTGGACGACCGATTCATCCTCAAACAGGGCCCTAAACTGTTGAGCCTGGAGACCTCTAAAGAGCCGCTTTAAACGACAATATTTACCGAATATTTTTTTTAGGGTGTTCGAGGAGAAAATTTATGAAAGGAACTTTCCTGAGGTGGTTAATTCTAACGGTTGCCATCATTGTAACGTCATATCTGCTTGACGGAATCCGCATCAGTGGTTTTCCCTCTGCACTCTTTGCTGCGGCAATTTTAGGCATACTGAATGCTTTTTTCCGGCCGATTCTATTGATATTGACCCTTCCCATAAATATATTGACCCTGGGCATTTTCACCTTTGTGATCAACGCAATTATGCTGATGATGGTATCGGGTGTGATATCCGGATTTGAGGTTTCCGGATTCTGGTCGGCGGTGTTTGGGTCGCTGTTGATCAGTCTGGTCAGTTCGATTCTCACCTCTTTTGTCAATGAGCGGGGGACGGTACAGTATATCGATTTGAAAAATGTCGGCGACAACCGGTGGAAATGATATACAAAAACCCGTCTTAGGCCCCGCCTGCCGGCTTTGGCCGACCACCACAATTTAAACGGTGTACGGCCTGATGGGCAGCTGATCGATAAAGGCATTCAAGATACGATAGAGGGAATAAACGCTTTCAACGTTGACGTGCTCGGTCTCGGAATGCTGACTTTGGTCACCATCGGCACCCCAAACGATCCCTTTGATTCCGTATTCCGAAAGAAATCGAGCGTCATTGGATCCGTCTTCAAATCCCACCGCGGTGTTTTTTGAAATCGCCAACAGCAGATCCAGATAAGATGAGGGACCTTCATCGAAAATCGGGGTGATGGTTTCCATCACCACCGTGCTGTGCAATTCTTTTTGCATCTTGGCGATAAAGGCTTCCATGTTGTCATTTTCCGTGTAACGGATGTCGAGTATCGCCTCGGCGTATTTTGGAACCCGGTGAAACCGTTTTCCGGCCTCGATACGGCTGATATTCACACTCCTGTGCCAGTGTTCCGGGGCCGATCGAACAAAATATGTCCGAATTTTAATGTAATCGTCGATCAGTTTTTCCAGGGCGTTTTCACCGCGCCAGGGTCTTGGGTCGTTGGCGGTCGTTCCCCTTGAGATGAGTTCCAGCCGGAGGAGACCCTTTTCTTTAACCACGATTTTTTCGACGCTGCCGCCGTCCAGAACGATGCAAAAGTCTGTTTTTATCTTCTGAAGCGCCTTTTTTGCGCCGTTGAAGCCGCCAATTTCCTCGTCACTGGTAATCAAAATTCCGAATGGCAAATCGTCCGGGCGTTTTCCCTGCTTTCGGAGTCCCTTCAGATGTTTTTTCAACAGCACCAGCGACAGGGCCACTGCATATTTATCATCGAGGCTCCCCCGGCCGTAAAGTCTTTGATCTTTTTCCACAGGAACGAAGCGTTCATCCGGCGAATCAACGACATCGATGTGAGACATGAGCAATACCGGGACAAAACCGCTTGAAGGGGCAACGAGAATCGACGGAACTTTCGGGTGTTCGAGGCGCCTGTATTCGATCTCGTGGGTGTTTAAAAAATTTTCAATAAACGACACACATCGCCTAATTTCCCTAGGTTTTGAGTGCATCGATTTGAATCGAATCAGATCTTTTGTCAGGGGAATAATCTGTTCCATCTTCGGGTATTGGAAATCTTCGTTTATGAAACTGCGTTTTTTCGTTATTGAGAAAGCTTCCGGTATAAAGGCGCAGATAGATATAATATAGCATGTTTATTCTCTGGATACTACGAGACCTTTGCAAAACGCCTTTTTTGCCCGATTTCTGCGCCTGCCCCGCGAAATGCGCAACCTATTTTTCTGGGGTCAGTCTCAAATTGTGTGCGAAGTGAAATTTTGGCGCTATCCTCGAAATGCTCAATGTATTCGAATTGTTAAGATTTCCGCCTTCTCCCGATCAAAGTCCGGGACCTTCAGTTTGAACTTGAGCAAAAATGAACATTTTTCAAAGGTCTCACTACCCCGTGGCGTTTACCCGACATGAAATAATCGCCGGGTTGCCAGGGTCACAATCCGAAACACAACGTTCCCAGGATTGACAGTATTAAGACCATCACCATAAAAATACAATCCAATATGCCATCAATGATTTTATCCGACATGGTATCCTCCGTGATCCCTCTAGTTGTCATAAAAAAAATCTTGAGCCTCCTCAACGGAATCGAAAAATATCCAATCTTGTTTAAGGGTCATTCGGCCCTGTTTTCTGGTTATTTCAATGGCGGTGTTTCCATGATATTCATAGCTTTCATGATAATCTGGGTAAACTTCGTGTCTTGTCATTTTCGTTCTCCTAAAATTTATGAACTTCAGTATGAAAAAATCTTCGATTCTGTCGCCCTCGGATCTGAAAACGGTCTGCCGGTTCATGGCCAAAAATAAAGGTTGATCCCATATGGTACTGCCAAGCTCACAAAACTGCTGTTGCACATTTGACCTTTTGTGTTTATTTATTGTTTAAAAAGTTTATAAATATGAACACAAACGACAAAAAAAATTACCTGAATTCCCGACAAATCCAAATTATCTTACCAATAATACGGACACTATTTATTTCATTATCTTGAAGATAGATCGGAGAATAATCCTTGTTGTCACTGTGTAAAACAAGTTTATTGGGATGTTTTTCCAGCCGTTTAACCATAATCGTATCATCAATGCCAACAGCGTATACAGCACCCGCCAAGATATCTTTTTGAGACTCGTCTATCAGTACGGTATCGCCATCCTTTAATTCAGGTTCCATGCTGTTACCAAAAATGTCCATTAAAACGATCGTGTTTATGTTCCCCTTTGTGGTCAACCACTCCTTCCGAAAGGCATAATAACCTTCTATTTCGGATCCGACTTCAAAAGAACCTCCGCCAGCACTCAGCCTGGCTTTGACCTTCGGTATATTTTTAAATATGGAATCGCCGGACGCCGATGGTTTCAGGAATGTTGGACCAGAGCCTGTTTCGACCCAGTCCGGGTTTAAGCCAAAGGTTCGATACAATTTCAATATCCATTTGTCTGGAATAGAATCTTTTTTTCTGGCCTGGGTAATTGCCGATCGGTTGATATTAAGGGCGGACGCCAATTCGGTTTGTGATGCGATTCCCGTGGCTTCATAAACCCGTTTTAAAAAGGATTCAAATTTATGGGTGGCCATATTTCCCCTGTTTTTTTATGGGTTGAGAAGAACTGTTTAGATTAATAAACATAATTTTTTATAAAATGCAACACTTTTTTGAAAAAAATCCCACATTGTTTGCCCTGAGAAACGGCACTCTAGAGGCGGCTCGCCGATGACACCGGAAAATTTCCGCTATTCACGGGATCTTCTTCACCGGGTGGAGCAGCGTCGACGCTCTCTCAATTAAGGGGAAATATTCGAAAGATGCCCAATAAGGAGGATTGAACCAGCGCCCAAAATGGCTTATAGAAAGTACGGACGGGCATAGGGTTTATTTAGCGGTAACAGGTTACTTTGGGTGTTCTTCTATCCCAAATCAAACCCCTTCTATCCATACCGCTTCGCCTTTCAGGACCACCGTAATAAGGGTCGTTTTTTTGCCTACGGTCGACGAGCTCAAAACATATTCCCTGCGGCACCCTGCTTTTGCGTCTTTCTATGCCGCTTCTGCGCTCTTTTTGAAGATAAGGATAAGCACTCATCAGGACACTCCTGGCCGCAAATTTCGAGGATAAAAATTTGAGTCTGATGCCGAGATTAAGAAAAAGGGATCGTTTTTTTTCGGACTGGTCTACTATATATAGTAGAATAATTTTAACATGAAACTATATATAGGAATTTCGGAGGCATTGTCAAATAAAAAAGGCAGGACCTTTTCTGGCCCTACCTTTTTAAATCCAAAATATCCGGTTATTTTATTATTCTGATGTTCTGGGTTTCAGCCTTCTATCCAACCCACTTCTCCGTTCCTTACCCGATCTTCGTTCAGGTATGTAAGAGGTGTAGGCATATTCCCGGCGGTCCGTTTCTGAGCGCCGGCCGCCGTTATCGGGTAGTTCATAGGTCATAATCGATACAAATTCTTTTAGAGTCTTCCTTGAGTTGGATCAGCGTTCGTATTTCCCCAGTTTGTTGAAGCAACTCAAATATCCCCTTTCAACGGCGCTGCAGGAAACTCCGGCTGTTTTGTGTGCGTTCGACGTTGCGCTACAAGCATGCAAAAATCATGCAGGATCAGGATATTTTTTCGCTTCCTGATATTTCAAATAGTTAGCTCAAGCGAACGGCGAACAGACCGTAAAATTATGAAATAAATACCACATTTGCTATTACTTTGGTTACACATTGGGTAACTCAGGTAACATGGAAAATGGAATTCAGCATGGAACACCACCGGATAATAATTTCCTTTTATACGACCTCAGACAACCCTGGCCAACCTTACATATGGCTATTCGAATCTTTGTTTGAGTTCTACCAGGGTAGCGCCCCAACCGCCGGCTTGAAGGGGTGCATTTCTATAGGATTTTACCACCGGATTATTTTTCAAAAGCCCTTGAACCCGTTTTTTCAATATTCCCCGGCCCTTTCCATGAACGATTCGTACAGAATAAATACCTGCATCGATACAAGCGGAAAAGTAATCGACCAGAAGATTAGGAACCTCATCGGGTTTAAAGGTGTGAAGATCTAAAATATCTTCGATGGGTATTTTTACAGGTTTCACGTAAAAAAAGCTCTCCTTTGAGGGGTATTATATGGACTTGATATTACGGTCGATAGTGATATGATACCCACTATATTTTCACGATACACCCTGTATGGCTTGCATTGGGTATCGTTTCATTAAAATAACACCGTGGTATTGCTTAAATGATTAAACTTCTCATTCTGCCGTTTTTTGCGTATCTCCTGGGCTCCATCCCCTGGGGTCTTGTCTTGACCCGGCTGTTCACCTCGGTAAACATCCGGCAGGAGGGGAGTGGAAATATCGGCGCCACCAATGTAAGGCGCATGGCAGGGCCAAAGCTTGGGATTTTAACCCTTGCCGGCGATGTCCTCAAGGGCGCCGTTCCGGTATGGTTGGCAGTATCCCTAACAAATTCAAATGAATTGTGGACGTCTTTCTACATTTCACTGGTTGCCTTTACCGCCTTTATGGGCCATCTGTATCCGATATATATGAAGTTTAAAAACGGCGGCAAAGGCGTTGCAACTGCAGCCGGGTGTTTTGCCGTAATTTCACCACCGGCCTTGGGGGTTGCAATTCTGGTTTTTATTCTGTTTGTTTGCGGGTTCAACCGCGTTTCGGCGGCATCCCTCGCCGCCGCCGCCGTTCTGCCGGTTGCTGTCTGGAAGGCTACCGGCTCCGGCGTCTTCACAGGATGTGCCGCAGCAACGGCCGTATTCATCGGTTTTCGTCACATAGAAAACATCAAAAGACTTCTGTCCGGTACGGAACCCACCATTTGGAAATAAACAGACAATGCGGAAAAATCACTCGCCGGCTGTTCGCCGATGGATAATTTTTTACCCAATGTCTTTGAATTGTTTTACGGCCAGATACATCAAATACCCTCCGGAAATATTTTCCACTTTAAAACCATGCTGTTCCAGAATTCGCAAGGCAAAATAAGACCGTTTCCCTTCATAACAGTATGTCCATATTTCCCGATTCCGGGGAAGTTCCGACATCCGCTTCCTTAAGTCAGCCAGAGGGATATTCACCGCATTTTCAACATGACCCCTTTTAAATTCAAAAGGTCCGCGAACATCCAGAAGAAATGCATCAGACTCGGAAAGATCCTCCCAATGGACAATTGACGTATGCCCCCGCATCAGATTCGATGCGATCATGCCCGCCAGGTTGACGGGGTCTTTGGCAGCGCCGTATTGCGGTGCATAGCACAGCTCCGATTCTTCAAGGTCGAATACGGTTCCGTTATGCTGGATGGCTGTTGCAATCACATCGATTCTTTTTTCGACACCATCCGTCCCGACGGCCTGGGCACCCAATATCTGTCCGGTTTTCTTTGAAAAAATCAATTTGATTGTTATGGGTTTTGCGCCGGGATAATATCCGGCATGGTGATTCGGGGTGAGATAAATTTTTTCGTAAGGTTTTAAATCTTCATTTTCCTCCAATTGTCTCAATGCTTTTTCACTGGTGCCCGTGGCAGCGATGGTCAGGCCGAGTACCCCGCAAACTGTTGTGGCCTGCACCCCGCGGAATCGGGGCGGCGCAGTTCGGTTGTTTCCAAGGATGACATCCGCCGCTATTCGTCCTTGACGGTTGGCCGGACCTGCCAGCGGAATCAAGCCGTGTGCGGCGGTGACAAAGTTTTGCACTTCAACGGCATCGCCCACCGCAAAAATATTTTCATCGCTGGTGCGCATTTGATCGTCAACTAGGATCCCTCCCAGGCTGCCAACGGCAAGACCGGCTGTTTTTGCCAGCTCAACCTCCGGACGAACACCGATGGCAAGAATGACCACATCCGCTGCAACCGTTTTGCCGGGTTCGATCATAACCTCGATCATCCCATTGTTTTTCTGTCTGAATCCGGCAACAGGACTTTCCAAACAGAGTGAAATATCTTTGGACTTAAGATGGTCATGGATGAACGCTGAAATTTCAGAATCTAAAAAAGGCATGACCTGTGGCAGCATTTCAATGAGGGAGACATCTATTCCCTGTATTTTTAAATTTTCGGTCATCTCCAGACCGATGAATCCGCCGCCGATGACAGCAGCTTTTTTCACCGTTCGGGTTTTAATCCAATCGATAATTTTGCGCATGTCCGGAATGGTGCGCAAGGTAAAGATGCCAGGGAGGTCTATCCCCTTGAAATCCGGTTTTATGGGTACCGCACCGGGAGAAAGGACAAGGGCATCGTAGCTTTCACGGTATACTTCGCCGGTTTTTAAATTTTCGACCTCGATCCGTTTATTTTTGCGGTCAATATATCGGACATTATTTTGTGTTCTTACGTCCACATTAAGCTGTCTTTTAAACAACTCCGGTGAAGCAACAAAAAGCGACCGCTCTTTTGGAATAACTTTCCCGATATGATACGGGAGACCGCAATTGGCAAAAGAGATATGGGATCCGCGTTCAAATAGGATAATATCGGCATCTTCGCTAAGTCTTCTTGCCCTTGCGGCGCACGATGCTCCCCCTGCAACACCGCCAACGATCAGCAATTTTTTTCTGTTTGTCATTTTTTGATATCCTGATGTTTTTGTTTTATGGAGCTTTAATACACGGGTTTACACGGGTTGAAAAAAAGCATTGTCCTTGGAGCGGTTTGACCGAGAAAACGGGCCGCCCGCCGATTGGATCAAACTAAAGAAGAGACCAAAAAAGGGCGATCAAGCCCGCCATAACAAAGTTACTTTCAACCAAAAATTCCAGCCGGATCCCGGGAAGCATATAACCGCGTTCGTGGGCTGAAAGAACGATGAAGATAAAAACGGGGCAGATTGCAAGGGCAAATCCGAGACTCGGAAAAAGATGTAAGGCACTCGACAAAATCAGAATGCCAAAATTGATGCCCAGTATCATTTTTAAAAGGCCCAGGGTTCGTTTTTCTCCCAGAAGTATGGGTATGGTTTCTTTTCCCACAATGCGATCGCCCTGCATATCAAGAACGTCAAAAAATGCCGTCCTGACAAAGACCAGGCTTAGAGACCACAAGAGTATGATGACCGTACTCAGACGAATATTCTCGGATACGGACAGGGGGGGCAATACAGATGTCACGATTCCCCATGCCATTGCAATCAGAACAGTTTTTGATCCCGGGATATCCCTTATCCGCCGGTATTTGCTGTTTGCAAAATGTGCCGGTATAAGCCTCAGATTATACGAAAGCCCCATGATGCTCATGCCGAGAAGGATCAGAAAAGATATCATTCCTGTTGAATAGGCGATGATGAGCCCAACGCCCCCTGCTGTAACTGCGAGAAGGGCAAGGGGGATCTTGTTTTTGTGATAAAAAAAAGACCTGTCAGGGTCATTGTATCGGTCTGCCTTTGTACCGATCAGGTTGTTGAAGATATGCATGGATTGAACATAAAGCACGGATATAAATACATACGGCAAGAAGTTTGTAATCTCCTGAAGCTTGATACAGGCATAGCAAAGGCATCCGGCGCCTATGGACACATAGATATTTGTGAGAAGAAGGCCTCGCTGGGCGGCAAACACGCTCCTTTTCCAGCGCTGCTTCTTTTTATAAGGGAGGGCTTCGAGCTTTCTGTAGATTTTATTGATGATCCAGTTCGGGGTGGAAGCGCCGGCGGCAATCCCAATACAGCTTGCTTCAGAAAGTGCATCCATATCGATTTCTGATTCCTCTTGGATGTGATACGTCGGCTTGCCGGTCTTTTGAGCAATTTGGGCAAGCCGCTTTGTATTTCCACTGTTATATCCCCCCACAACAATAACGGCATCCACAGAATCTGCCAGATCATGGACTTCAGCCTGGCGCTTGGCGGTGGAATCGCAAATGGTATCATAGATCTTGTAGTGCGGAAAATTTTGGTTTGCCCAGGTTTTGACCTTTTCAAAAAAGAGGGTGTTCTGTGTGGTCTGGGCAACTATGATGGCGCTTTCAAACAAAGGAAGCGAATCAAGATCATTGATATTGTCGACAACATACCCTTTATTCCCTGCATACCCTAAAAGACCGATGACTTCAGGGTGTTCTTTGTCTCCAATAATGATCGCTGCACAGCCTTGTCGTGCATGTTTCCGGATGATGGTTTGCACCTTGATAACCCGGGGGCATGTGGCATCGATAATCTTGAAACCGGCTTTTTTCAGATTTTCTTTGGTGTCGGGTGGAACGCCATGGGCTCTAATCAGAACCGTACCGGATCCGTGATCCGGAACTTCATCGAGTATGGATATCCCTTTTTCTTCCAATAGGTTTAAAACCTGGGGATTGTGTATAAGCGGTCCAAAGGTGCAGATAGGGCTTTCGTGTTTGTTCGGGGTATCTAAGACCATTTCAACGGCCCTGCGGACTCCCATGCAGAAACCGGCGTTCTTTGCAATTAATATTTTCATCTATCACGTGCTGGTTCGGCTCAACGCATCAAAATTTATGCATAAAAGCCGCCTATTGTATCGAGTCGTGATGTTAGGATTTCAGAAAAATATTGTGGTCCACCAGCGCCAGCGAATAAATGTGCGCCTGTATGAATTTCTGGTCTCCAAATATACTGGTCAATCTAATGCCGCTTTCCTCGGGTTCTACGGTATCAACAGCTTCCATAACCAGTATTTTCTCATCTCCTTCAATCAAGTACGCGTTGGCTTCACACATGGTATTTTCCCTTTTAAATGTTCCTCGATAAGCGCATCAATAAGATGGGGAAGCGGCGTTGAGGGTAAACCGACGATTTCCACATTTTCCTGGGTAAGCGGTATAAGCAGTTTTTTTGCGGGGCTCCCAGCCACGGCTTCTGCTATTTTGGGTGTAACTTCTCCCATCATGGAATGGGCCAGGATAATGCTGACTGTGCCGATGATAATATTCACTTGTTTAGACGTCTGAACAATTGCATTTTCTCCAGATGCTCCTCTGTTGGCTTTGGCTTTCAGCATCTGGGCCGTGGCGATTGCATTGGTGCCCAAGGCGATAATTTCAACGGTTTCACCGAAAAGGCCTTTTAGTTTTTTGATGACCGCGCTTCCGATGCCGCCGCCCTGACCGTCTATTACGCATATCCGAACCAAGTCCGATTTTTTTTCTGTTGTATTCATGTCGTTAAATTTCAAAGCGTTATGAAAAAACTGCTCCGAACCGTTGTGTGACTATCAGATAATGCCAACCGCGTCAATGGAAACGAGCATCGGGTAGCCCTTGATTTTTTACGCTGATTTATGTATGGGTTTGAGCCGTTATTGAATCAGAATACCTGGATCCCCAAATGGTCACTGAGCGAGCAAAACGGACTTTTTACGAGACCATCAAATTTTTACAGTTTTTTTATTTTGACCCTGCTGCGCCGTTGTCTTTTTGAAAGTCGTCTGTCGGGACCTTTCTTTTTGGTCGTTGGAACCCACCCCACCGCTTCTTCGCCGTCCATTCCCTTGGTATCCATATACGCCGCCATGGACATCTTTTCTTCAAACCCGGGAGAGTCGATGGTCGCCGACCCTCTGGAGCCCGCAAAATGAATAACATCCAGATCAGAGCTTACAACCAGGGCTTTTTCCCTTAGTTTGGCGGCCATCCGTTTAATCACGGCATCGGCGGATTCTCCACGGCGGGAAAATTTCACATTGATTCCTTTTATTCGATCTTTGTGCTGGGAAAAAGGCGGTGCGTTGGTGCCATCAAAAACGACAGTAACCGTGTGGCGTTTTATTTTTTTGTATGCCGAAAGCATGTCAAGGAGCGCTTCACGGCCCAATTGTAAATCTTGCCGGTCAAGGGCGGAGAGGGATTTGGACTGTCGGATTAAATTATAGCCGTCGATGATGATATGAATAGACATTATATCTGCTTCAATCGTCTGAGCAGACGGTCGAGATCGTCATTGCTGTAAAATTCGATCTCAACCTTACCCTTTTGCCCCCGTCGTTTAATCTGAACCTTGGTTCCGAGGTGACGCGAAAGATCGTCGCTCAGGCTCAAAAAATATCTTTGTTCAGAACCGGGCGAGGACTGTTTCGGCTTTTTCTGTTCGGCTTTCAAACGTTTAACCAGGCTTTCGGTTTCCCTCACCGATAGCCTTTTGGAAACAACGACCCGCCATACGGCGTTTTGCTGGGCCGAGTTGATAGCACCCAGCAATGCCCGTGCGTGGCCCATGCTCAAGGTACCATCCATTATGCTGGTTTTAATCTGTTCGGGCAGCTGACGAAGCCTTAATAAGTTGGCAACAGCAGACCTGCTTTTCCCCACCCGCACCGCAGCCTGATCCTGGGTGAGCCCGAATTCGGTGATCAGACGGTGATACGCTTCTGCTTCTTCTATGGGGGTTAAATCTTCTCGTTGAACATTTTCCACGATGGACATTTCCAGAAGATCTGCATCGGCAATGTTTTTGACCAAAACCGGGACCTGTTTCAGGCCGGCCTTTTTTGCGGCACGCAAGCGTCTTTCGCCGGTTACGAGTTCGTAGCCATGATGATCTTTTCTCACCAGAAGGGGTTGTATGATTCCTTGTTGTTTAATGGAGCGGGACATTTCCTCAAGTTCATCGTTTGGAAACCGAAGGCGGGGCTGGTAACGATTTGGATGGATCTGCTCGATATCACAATCAAAATATCCTTCTGAAATGTTTTCGATGGGTTTGATGTCGGGCAACAAAGCATCAAGACCTCTTCCAAGGGCCATTTTTTTGGGTTTTTTTGAGGTCAATCCCGATTTTCTTTCTTTCTTTTCTTTTTTCATTTTAATTCAGTTAAGTTAGTTGTCCAGCTTTGAGTGTTCCTTCGGACGTTGGGTCGGACTTGATAAACTACTAAAATTGCGCAGAATTTCCTTGGCCAGGCTGAAGTAACTTTGTGCCCCTGCAGACGCTGCATCATACAACAAAATAGGTTTTCCGTAGCTCGGCGCTTCGCCCAAGCGGACATTTCTGGGAATCACGGTCCTGAATACCAGGTACTTGAAGTATTTTTCAGCATCTTCAGCCACCTGGTGGGATAAGTTTGTTCGTTTATCAAACATGGTCAAAAGAATCCCTGCGATTTTAAGTTTTGGATTCAAATGCTGCTTGATACGTTTTATAGTTTGTAAAAGCTGCCCCAGGCCCTCCAATGCATAAAATTCGCACTGAAGGGGAATCAGTATGAAGTCGGCCGCCGTCAGTGCATTTATGGTCAGAAGGCTTAAAGAAGGCGGGCAGTCGATGACAATGTAGTCAAATAGATGTTTAACCCGGAATAAAAGGTCTTTTAACACCATTTCACGCTTCGGGTTTGACATCATTTCCACTTCAAAACCGATGAGCTCCACGCGAGAGGGAATGATTTTCAGCGTATCGATGTCGCTGTCCAAAATGAGATTGTTCGCATCGACTTCTCCAATCATTCCGTGGTATAATGAGGTATCAATACTATTTTTATCGATGCCGAGTCCGGTGGTTGCATTTCCCTGGGGATCGCAATCCACAAGGAGCGTTTTTTTTTCGGAAACTGCAAAGGCGGCGGACAAATTTATGGCTGTGGTCGTTTTGCCCACGCCGCCTTTTTGATTGGCTATGCATATGATATCTGTCATGTTGGCGAAACTCTATCATAAAATATGATGTTTGACAACAAACACAAAAAGATATTGAAACCCTTATGAATATTGATTCGGAGCCGTTTTTGGGTGCGTATAGGGTGCGGATGGGTGCATGTTGTCAAGCTCACCCACTTCCGATTTAAAC
>JAAXQD010000078.1 GCA_012974475.1 Desulfobacterales bacterium | reverse complement strand
ACGGTTGGCCTCATACTTTAAAAAATCACGTGGCCACACGTTAAAAAGGGACATAAAAACAGAAATTCTAATTCACAAAATATCGGACTTTGAGAACCTTCTCACCGGCAGTGAGAAAGAAGCGCTGATTCTCGAATCGAATCTTATCAAACGGCACCGCCCGCGCTACAACGTTATTTTAAAAGACGACAAACGATACCCCTCGTTACGCCTGGACATAAAAAATCCCTATCCCAACCTTAAGGTCGTTAGAAAAATCAAAAAAAACGGGGGCCTCTATTTTGGTCCGTTTGCGTCTTCCGCGGCTGTTCAAAAAACACTTAAAATCATCCATAAAACGTTCAAACTCCGAAAGTGTAAAACTGAATACTTCAAAAACAGATTGCGGCCCTGTCTCAACTACCAAATGGATGCCTGTCTTGCACCTTGCTGCCTCGATGTTGACAAACATACGTACACCGAAATGGTCAATGAGGTCATCCAGTTTTTAAAGGGTAAAACCCCGGATCTGATCGAGCAAATAAAACAGAAAATGATGGCCGCAGCCGAGGTGAAGGATTATGAACGGGCGGCGGTTCTGAGAGACAAAATGTTCGCCCTTGAGCAGACACTCGAAAGACAGGTGGCGGCTACCAATGATTTTATAGACCGGGACGTGATCGGCATTGCCCGGTCCGATGACGCCGCTCTGATCACACTCCTTTTTATCCGGAACGGATTTTTTCTTGGGATACGGGATTTTAAATTTTCAGAAACAATGTCGACTGAAAATGAAATGACCGGTACTTTTATTCGACAGTATTATGAAAAGGCCCCTTTTGTACCCAATGAAATTCTGGTTCCCTCCCTTCCTGAAGACACATTGCTGCTTGAAGAATTGCTCAGGGATATGAAAGGCCGGCGGGTAAGAATTTTAGCTCCCAAAAGAGGTGAAAAAGTCCGCCTTGTTCAACGGGCATCTCAGAATGCGGAAAACAGCTTGAAAGCCTATAAGGCTTTGATTGCAAACGACGTTGACCTTCTTTCCCGACTCCGGCATCAATTGAGGATGGACCGAATACCTTGGCGGATCGAGTGTTTTGATATCTCCAACATTTCAGGAAAATCGGCGGTTGCAGGGATGGTTGTTTTTGAAAAGGGGAAACCCAATAAATCATTATATCGAAAATACAAACTTCAGGGCACAGGCATACCGGACGACTATGCCTATATGGCGGAAGTCCTGAAAAGAAGGTACGGCAAAGGTGAAAAATCGAAACCCTATCCGGACATGCTGATGGTCGACGGCGGTAAAGGACAGCTCAATGTTGCGCTGGCGGTAATAAAATCCCTGAAACTTGAACAATTTTTTCAAATTATCAGCATCGCTAAAAAAAATGAAAAAAAGGGGGAAACCCAAGATAAAATCTTTAAACCCGGGCAGACCAATCCCGCAAATTTAGGCAGGAGAGGGGACCTCCTCCTGTTTTTAGAAAGAATTCGGGATGAAGCCCATCATTTTGCCATTTCTTTTCACCGCAAGCATCGCAGGAAGACATTTGTGCACTCGGCACTGGATTCAATTCCCGGCATTGGGAAAAAGAGAAAAAAAACATTGTTAACACATTTCAAAAGCATTAAAAAAATCCGGACAGCAACACTGGAAGAACTCTGCGCGCTGCCTGGATTCAATCGAAAAACAGCCGAAAATGTTAAACGGACGTTAAAACAGACCCCATAAAATCGTGTCGGGCAACCCCCTTTTGTTCACGGGGTACTTGAAGCCCTTTCAAAACCTCCGACTGGGGTCAATGGATTCAAACTAAACATTGGACGCATCATTCATCCCAAACCGCTTCACTTTCCTCCAGAGCGAGACCCGGTCAATACCCATTATTTTGGCTGCTTTGGTTTTATTTCCCTCACATTTGTCGAGTACCCATTTAATGTAGTTTTTCTCCTGGTCCTCCAGTGTCGGCATCTCTGAATCCATCCGGCGGTAGGTTTCAACCGAAAGATTGCTGATATATTCCGGCAGTTCGTCGACGGTTATTTCCGGCCCTTTCGCTAGGGCCACGGCCCGTTCAATGACATTTTCCAGTTCTCTGATATTCCCCGGCCAGCTGTATTGGCGAAGTAACTCCATGGATTCTTTTTGAATATTTTGAACATCTGTGTTCATGGTTTTATTTTTTTGGGAAAGGAAGTGGTGTGCCAGAAGCGGTATGTCACCATGTCGATGGGTGAGAGAGGGAAGTTTTATGGTAATGACATTCAAACGGTAGAACAGATCCTGACGGAAATTGCCGTGGTCCACATCTTCTTTGAGATCGCGATGGGTGGCGGCGATGAAGCGAACATCAACGGGAACGGACGTTTCGCCGCCCACCGGCAAAACTTCTTTTTCCTGAATGACCCGCAGCAGCTTCACCTGCATACTCAGGGGCATGTCCCCGATTTCATCCAGAAACACCGTTCCGCCGCCGGCCACTTTGATCAATCCTGCCTTTGCCTTTGTGGCGCCGGTAAATGCATCCTTCTCATGACCGAACAGCTCATTGGCCATCAACTCTTCGGTAAACGAACCACAGTTAAAGGCGACGAATTCTTTTTCCGAACGGGAACTCAGCTGATGGATGGATCGAGCGAACAGCTCCTTGCCGGTTCCGCTTTCACCGAGAATCAGAACATTGATGTCCGAAGGGGCAATCTGGTGGATGGTTTTCTGAACATCCATCATGACTGCGCTCTGTCCGACAATGTCGGAAATCTTTCGTTGCTTTTTTAGTGTTTCCTTCAGTTTAATGTTTTCAAGCCGAAGCTGCCGTTTTAAAAGTGCCTCTTTGGTAATCTGGCGAACTTCTCCGATTTTATAGGGTTTGGCGATATAATAGTATGCGCCGGCATACATGGCCTGAACAGACGTTTCAATGGTGGCATAACCGGTAATCATAATGACTTCCGTGTAAGGCTGAAGTTCTTTTGTCTTTTTTAAAACCTGCATGCCGTCCCCTTTCTCCATCTTCAGGTCGGTGACGACCAGGTCGAAGCTCTTTGAGTGAAGCAAATCGATGGCTTTGCTCCCGTCGGCTACGGAAACGACATCGTAACCGGTTTTCACCAGAATATGCTCGAGATTCTTACGTGCAATATCCTCGTCTTCAACAACCAGAATAACCTCTTTCTTTTTTTCCACAATGATCCTTCTATATATTCCGTTGATCGGGCTGATGAAACGGCAGAAAACTGGTAAATGTCGTTCCTTTTCCGACTTCGCTGGAAACGGATATAGTGCCGCTATGTTGTTCCATGATGCCGTAAGTGATGGAAAGTCCCAGCCCTGATCCCTTGCCGACGTCTTTTGTGGTGAAAAAAGGGTCAAAAATCTTTGTGATGATCTTTTGAGGAATTCCTTCACCGGTGTCAATCACCTGAAAGGAAAATCCCTCTCTGTCAAGTTCGTTCTTAGCCTTGATAGTAATTTCTCCACCGTCTTTCATAGCATGGACGGCATTTGTAATAAGATTGATTATAACGCTTCTAATACGTAGACCAACAGTGGCCTGTATGTTATCAGGCACCTCCACTTTAAGATGTATATTATCCGGAATCTCCGATTTGACATGTTTAATTGCGCTGTTAACCAGGTCCAGAAAATTTACCTGTTTTAGGGTCAGAGTTCTTTCTCTGGCGAATTCCAAAAGTGAACGAACGATGTCCTTCCCCCTTTCCACTTCTTTTTCGGCACCGACCAACAGTTCTTTTTTATATTCCAAGTCAGCCTCTTCCAGTTCTTCAATCAGGATTTGAATCGATGTGGATATATTGTTGAGAGGATTGTTCAATTCATGGGCCACACCCGACGTCAATCTTCCCAGAGAAGCCAACTTCTGAGCCTGTACGAGTTGTTTGCTCCTCCGGTTTAGCTCATCGATCATATTGTTGAGGCTGGACACCAAAGATTCAAATTCATCGCCGGTTTTTATTTCCGGGATATTGTCGAAATCTCCGCGGGCGATTTTGGTAATGGCGTTCTCGATGGTTTTGAGCGGATGGTTGACATTAAAGACCAAAAAAAGGGCAATTGAAACAGAGAGGATAAAGACAGGAATCAGCGCCAACAGATGAATCGTCTTGGATTTACCGATCAGATTTCGGGTAAATTGCCTCTCCTTTTGAACGATTTTTTCCAGTTCACTGGTAAGAATTCTTCCCTGCTTTCGAATTAAATTGATGGTATCCGGAGGCGCCAATAGGTGTCCTTCTTCCTGCAGCTTTAAAAGGTTTGTGAGGGATTCCTTGTATGCCAGCAGTTCTACAATACTCTCATCGAGATTTTTTGCCAGGGTGTACTTCCCGTATTGGGTCAATATCTCACGAAGGATATCCTCTGCATGACGGACATAGCCGAGGGCTTCAACGATATTTTCTTTGTCAAAGGATAAAAAATAGTTTTTTTCATACCGGCGAGCTTCAAGAATGGTGTTAAGCAGGTCGTATTTTCTTTCGATAATCTGTATTTTTTGATTTAGAACATATTGGCTGTAATAACTACGCAGCCATATCAGTGCACTGAGGCCGATAAAGATGGCAAAAGCGAGAAAAATCTTTTTTCTGATACTGATTTCCATCGTGTTTTACTCAGCCTGATTTATTTCTCCCCTTTGCAGCGACGTTAAGCTGGATATTTCCATTTTTTACAAAGACTTCGGTTTCACAGAAATTCCGTTTCAACGGGGCTGCAGGGAGCGTCAATTATCGTCCGCAAATAACTTGAAATAGCACGATCGTCGAGGGCCTGTTTCGATTTGTCGATCTTCGGAAGCTTTTGGTTCGGGCTGCCAAACAGATGATTTCACAGGCATTTCCAATTGTCAAGTTTCCGATATTAATTGCAATATCATAATTCAAACACGTTATAGAATGGATCGACCGAATATTTACTGAACTCCATAAAAGAAATAGAGTATGGTCAACTCCACCGCTAAAAAGAGGGCGGTCATCACCACACCCGCCTTGGCATAGTCTACGGTTCGATACCCCCCGGGCCTCATAATCAGGGCATTGACCTGATGTGTCGGCAAGACAAATGTGTTGGACGCCGACAGCCCCACCACCAGTGCGGCCATTCGCGGATCACCGCCGGCCATAACCGCCATATTCATGCACAGCGGAACCAGCAAAACCGTTGCACCCACATTGGAGACCACCAGGGTGAAAAAAGAGGTCATCACGCCGACGGCAGCCAGAAGAACAATGGGAGACGGTTGACCAAGCATTCCCAAGATAAATTTGGCAATAAAAGCGGCTGTTCCGGTTTTTTCAAAAGCCATCCCCAATGGAATCAGGCCTGCCAGCAAAAAAACCGTCATCCAGTCCACGGCATAATAGGCTTCATCCACCGAAAGCACGCCGGTGATGATCATTCCCAGGGCGCCGGACATCAGGGCCACTGAAAGCTGAATCTTAAAAAC
>JAAXQD010000208.1 GCA_012974475.1 Desulfobacterales bacterium | reverse complement strand
GTTTATTTGGATATATCTTTGGTATTATACATTAGTCGGCAATCAATTTGCAAGGAGGGATTATTTTGGTGATGAGCACATTCAAAAACAACACTTTAAAAGTGAAGGCTTCGGGCCAAGAAAGTTTATAACCGAAATTATAAAAAGTACAGATACCTTGCCAGTATCTTTGTTCACTCGAAATTGTGATACGGTAATATCGTATCACAAAAGGAGGTGCTCAATGGGAAAGCCGATAGTGCCGCAACTACTTCGTTGTAAAGGGTTTGCGGTAAAATACTACAGCTTCACCCTTTACGCCTCGGATTTGCAGCACCCTCGACTTTTGCAACGATAGGGTTTACACGGGCTATTTTTTGAGAAGCTCCAGTGCTTTTTGGACAACGTTATCCGGTGTAAATCCGAATTTTTCCATGGTGGTTCCACCCGGTGCGGACGCACCGAAGCGTGTGATGCCGATAACAGCGCCGCCGTCACCAACATATCGTCCCCACCCCATGGAAGAACCGGCTTCCACAGCCAGACGTACCGATACATCCGGCAGAAGCACACGATTTTTGTAAGCCTCTGAAGTTTTTTCAAATAGCTCCCAGCTGGGCATGCTCACCACCCGTGCGGCAATACCTTTCTCTTCAAGACCCTGTTTGGCTTCCAGGACAATATGAACTTCTGATCCGGTACCGATGAGAATAATATCGGGTTTGCCGTCACAATCGGCCAGGACATAGGCGCCTTTTTTTAGACCGTATTCGGAATTATTCGGTTTCAGCACCGGTAGTTTTTGGCGGCTGAGAATCAGCGCCACCGGACCGTTTGTCGTCTTGAGTGCCTGGCGCCAGGCCTGGGCAGTTTCCGAAGCATCCCCAGGGCGTATCACCGTAATGCCTGGAATTGCCCGCAGACTGGCCAGATGCTCCACCGGCTGGTGTGTAGGTCCGTCTTCGCCGACGGCAACACTGTCATGGGTAAAAACATATATTACCGGGATTTTCATGATGCAGGCAACCCGCAAAGCCGGTCTCAAGTAATCGGCAAAGACCAGAAATGTTCCACCATAGGGCCGCAGACCATTGTGAAGATACATACCGGACATTATTCCGCCCATGGCATGTTCCCGGACACCAAAACGGATATTCCGGCCGTCGTAAGCATCTTTTTGGAACTCATGGGAACACGCCATAAACGTTTTGTTCGAAGGTGCCAAATCCGCAGAACCACCGATAAGTGTCGAAAGTTTTGGGGCAATGGCATTCAGGACTTTACCGGATGCCGCCCGGGTTGCGATGGGATCTTCCAACGTTGAAAAGTCCGGGATATCCTCATCCCATCCTGTGGTTAAAAAGCCGCTCATGGCATCCACCCATTTTTTGGCCATATCCGGGAATTTTTTGCTGAAGATCTGATATTTTTCCAGCCATTCGGCTTCGGCTTCTTTTCCGGCTTCAACACATTTTTTGAATTGGTTCAGTACCTCATCGGGTATGTGAAAGGTGACATTTTCCGGAATGCCGAGAAATTTTTTGGTGAGACGGACCTCTTCTTCACCCAGCGGAGCCCCGTGGGCATCGGCGGTGTCCTGCTTGTTGGGGCTTCCAAAGGCAATATGGGTGCGCAAAACAATTAAAGACGGCCGATGGGTTTCAGCTTTGGCCGCCTGGAGCGCACGGAAAACGGCATCGACGTCATTTCCGTCATCGACTTTTAGAATATGCCAGTTATACGCCTTGAAGCGAAGCGCGACATCTTCTGTAAAGCATATATCCGTGCTACCTTCTATGGAGATTTTGTTGTCGTCGTAAATGCAGATCAATCTGCCAAGACCCAGATGCCCGGCAAGGGATGCAGCTTCACTGGAGATCCCTTCCATCATATCTCCGTCTCCGCACATCACGTAGGTATAATGGTCGACAATCTCATGCCCGTCCCTGTTAAATCGGGCGGCAAGATGTCGTTCCGCCATGGCCATCCCCACCGCATTGGCAAAGCCCTGACCCAGAGGACCGGTTGTGGTCTCCACCCCCGGAGTATGTCCCAATTCCGGATGACCGGGGGTTTTGCTGCCCCACTGCCGGAAACTCTTTAAATCATCGAGGGTAACCCCGTACCCTGAAAGATGGAGCAGGCTGTAAAGGAGCATGGAGGCATGCCCGCCTGAAAGCACGAAGCGATCCCGATCGAGCCAGCCGGGGTTTTCGGGGCTGTGTTTCATCACCCGGGTCCAGAGGACGTAGGCTGCCGGTGCAAGACCCATGGGTGCACCGGGATGTCCGGAATTGGCCTTTTGAACCGCATCCATGGAAAGTGCGCGGACGGTATTAATACAAATTTCATCGACGTTTACCCGGCTTTCAGACACGCCTTCACTCATGATTTGTTTCTCCTTGTTAACAGTAAATAATGAATGGCAAATGGACAACCCATCGTCCAAAATTCTGAAAAAATCGTTTTTTGATCTAAAGGTCGCCGTTTTTCCTCAACGGTCTCTTACATACGTGTATGAATCCCTCCTGAAACGGAGGTTATATGAATGTCATACGTTTTTCAAAAACCTAAATCAATATTGATCTTTAAATTTGAATACCCCCTGCTTGCATCGGGGATAGTAAAGCCCCTTTGAAGGGGCACCGCCGTGTTGCATAACATCTTGACACGATTGTATAATTCCACATAAAACGTTCTGATTAAAGCGCTCTAAAATATTCCGGCTTGAGCGATATTTTACCTGCCAAAGCTTCATCAATAAGCCGAAGCGTCACCGCCTTGTCTTTGGGCAGTCTTGCCTTGATGGGAAGGTAATTTGAAGCGTGATTGGCATGGAAAAGCCCCTTGGAAAGCTCAGTGGCGGCAATCATAGTTTTAAGCTCATTCAACATTTCTTCCGGTTTGAGAAGGGGAAACTCTCCATCTTTGTAATCCTCATATAACGGCGTCCCGGGAATGAGCATCAGGGTCAGTGCACCCACATATTCCGGGTCTATGGCGGAAAGTACCCGTCCGGTTTCCCGGGCATGTACCTGAGATCGCTTTTTGCCGGCAATCCCCAGCAGCACCGTAATAGACAGCTTCATCCCTGCGGCCCTTGCTTTTATCCCCATTTGGATCATCTCTTCTGATGTTGCACCTTTGTTGATTTTTTTCAATGTAACATCATCACCGGTTTCCAATCCCATGTAGAGGATACCCAGACCATGGGCTTTCAACGCTTTGAGTTCGTCAAGGGTTTTCATTTTAAGACTTTTGCTATTGGCATATGCACCCACCCGTGTTACCCAGGGAAGCTGTTTTTCAATTTCCATTAAAATATTCATCAGTCTTTTCTGGGGAACAATCAACGCATCTCCATCACAGAGAAATACCCGGCGCTGGCGGCGGCAATGATTTGAAGCAAACGCGATATCCTCCATAATTACGGAATCCGTTTTTATGCGGAAGCGCTCCCCTTTGTATGCGCCACAGAATGTACATTTGTTTCGAGAACACCCAACCGTTATCTGAAGCAGAATGCTGTTGGCTTCGCTGGGCGGCCGAATGATATTTCCCTCATAGTGCATCGATGATTCTCCCCATCCGATTTTCTCATGAACCATGAAAAAACGTATTTAATTTTGACAATACAAACCCAACCGAAAATAAAATTGTTGAAATTTTTACCCTAAATCGGAACTGTTATGCAACCATTTTTCTTAACCCGGATCCACCGGAAAAGAAAAAATATGCATTTTCATTCTTTGGCTATTTTGCCATTTCTGAAGACAGGTTTTGTCATAATGAACCTCATAGTTGCATAAACAACACGATGAGTTTTGTGTAAAACCGCTTAAACCATAGCGTTGTGTTCATTTATTGCCAGCATACTGCATTCGACTGCCAGTGATATCCAAAAAGGAATCTTTTTTCACCGTGTTGTTTACCCCATGGGAAAACCGAGGATACCCCATCTCTTTTGTTGTCAATAGTTCGCAGTAAATGAATACGGCTTCACCATTGACGCCGCGGATCTGAGGCATCCTCGACTTTTGCAACGTTGAGGTGAAGTATCTTTGTGATCGATTTTTTTCGCTGAAGGGGTTACATTTATAGTGTAAGTTTGATACGAATATGTAAATTAAAAGATTTTTTCTGGAGCGTGTCTATATGATACTCAATATAGTTCTTTTTGCAACCGGGTTTTTACTGCTCTATTATGGCGCCAGTTGGCTGGTAAAAGGATCTTCAAGCCTTGCACGGAATCTCGGTTTGAAACCCCTGGTTATCGGCTTGACGGTCGTTGCATTCGGGACTTCAGCACCTGAGCTGGTTGTCAGCGTTGTATCTTCCATTAAAGGTAAAAGCATGATCGCCGTGGGCAATGTCGTCGGAAGTAATATCTGCAACATTGCGCTGGTTCTCGCCCTGGCAGCCATAATACAGCCGATAAAAAGTCATCGGTCGATATTCCATCGAGACATACCAATAATGCTCGGGGTATCCTTATATCTTTTACTGATTTCTTTTAATTCGGAAATCAGCAGGCTCGAAGGTGCGTCGCTTTTCGGTGGAATTGTCTTATACATATGTTTCAATTATTACCTTGCCGTTAAAGAATCCAGGCGGGCGTTAAATAAAGAGAGTGTCGCTTTCGCCCATGCCGTGGATGAAATTGAATATGTATCTTCCAGAACCCGGCAGATAGTATGGATATCTGCAGGAATTGTCGGGGTGGTTGTCGGTGCTGAGATTTTAATTAATGCCGCTGTCGCCATTATGAAAATTTTCGGCGTCAGCGAAAAGTTCATCGGTCTGACCATCGTGGCTCTGGGGACCTCCCTTCCTGAACTGGCCACTTCTGTTGTTGCCGCATTCAGGAAAGAGATGGATATCAGCATCGGCAACCTCGTGGGGAGCAATGTTTTTAACATTCTCAGTGTGCTCGGTGCCGCCGCGCTGGTGAGGCCCATTCCGATTCCCGGAGGCTTCGTTCAAAGCGGTCTCCTTTTCGATTACATGGTAATGATTTTTGTCAGCCTTCTGTCGTGGCTGATGATGAGAAAGACTTACGTTTTAGATCGCAAGAACGGTGTTGTTCTTTTGGCCTGTTATGTGGGATACATCGCTTATTTAATATTTAAATCTTAGGATCCATTATAATTTAATAGGAAAGAAAAATGGCAAAGCAACCCAAACCCATCATTTCATTGGAAGATACTTTTGACAAGGAACTCCCTTTTTCTCCATGAACGGGCGTTGGATGTGCTGACGGCAAAAAATCTGATATTTGCCACCTCTCCCATTCCTCTGAAACACCGGCATCTACATCTCACCAAATTATCCCCCTTTCTCACTGAAAAGAACTCTGAGGGGACAGGGTATTGAAAATCATTATAAAATCTTCTTTGCCAATAATAAAATATTGATCGCCGAATTAAAAAAGTATATATTGATATTTTCAATTTTATTTTTATTTTCAATAGATTTTATCTATATCCAATC
>JAAXQD010000202.1 GCA_012974475.1 Desulfobacterales bacterium | reverse complement strand
TACCAAATTAATCACATCGTCAATGGTCTGATCGATTGAACGTGGGTCCTTGGTTTCTGATTGTCCGGACCATATCAGTTTTTCCGTTTCAACATCGTACAGATTGGTTACCAGTCGAACCAAGGTATGGGAGGTATAAAAGCCCGGACTGCTTTGAAGGGTGTGCAATCCATCATAGTAACCGTAAAAGCCTGTATAATTTTTGGTGGAAGGACTGTAGGTTTCTTTTTCTTCCACGCCGCCCATATGGGTAATGATAACCGCGTCATTTTCAAAATTTTTTACGACGTTCAATATCTGGTCTTTTTCCAATTTCAGATCTGCCGGAATGGGGATAACATCTGCACTTGAGACGGCATCAATCCCCAGTGCCTTGAGCTGGGCAACAAACTTGTCTTCATAAGAATGCCGAACTTCCTCCTTGTAGGTTATTGCAATTACCAGAATGTCTGACACAGGCTTTCCCCGATGGGCTTCATCTACCCATGTTTGGGTTAGCTTGGTGCCCGCACAGGCCATGATCAGAACACCGGAAAAGAGTGCACAAATCAACCCGCTAATCTTGAGTTGCCTCATCGATTTCCTCCTGTATTTGATTGATAGCGATGGCTGGATGTATCGCAGCATGCGGCTTGGCATATAAGAATGTACATTGCCGGACGAAAACCGTCTTTTGATTCCAATTTTTATACCATGAAAAATCTACTTTAGCAGCAACAAATATTTTTTTGATGATTATAGATCCCACTTTAGGCTAAAAGATATCGATGCTCTCCACCGGGCACGTCACCCAGACGTCATCACCAATGCCCGTGTCATAGCGGTTGAACGATTCTTTGGGGATCAATACATTCAGCGGCACTTCGGCATCTACGAGGGCGCGTACATGTATTCGCTCTTCGTTGAGTTGAACAATTTTTCCCTTTACGGTATTTTCTGATCTTTTGGGCGTATTTGGACTGAGTCTCAACTCACCGGGGGCAATGGATATTCTGATGGGTCCCGTTTTTTCAGACTTAATTTTTAGTTGGAGACCGTTCGGGAGCGTGCAAAATTTGTGATCTCCGGTAACGGTTTCGATGCGGGCACTAAAGATATTTTCATATGCTGATTTTGCAACCTTACCGTCAAGAAGAAATATGCTGTCATCTGCCAGCCTCGACGTTTGGACCACGTCATGGGAGGTGAAAACAACCGACATCCCTCTTTGTCGACTGATCTCATGGATGATACGCGCCAGGGTAACTTGGTTTTCCACATCGACGCTGCTCATGGGCTCATCCAGGAGAACGACCTCGGGGGAACAGGCGAGTGCCCGCGCGATGGCCACCCGTTGGGTCTGGCCGCCGGAAAGCTTATGAGCGTCGGCATCCCTGAATGATCTCATGTCCACCAGATCAAGGAGTTCATCGACCATTCGCGATCTTTTGCCTTTGGGCGTCTTTCTTACCTTCAGCGGGAACTCGACATTTTTGAACACCGTCGTGGTAAACAGAAGGGGCTGCTGTTGAACGAGCACCACCTTGCGCCTCAGCTTCATCAGCTTGCCTACATTTAAATGGACCTTCTCCTGTTTAAACCAGATTTCTCCGGAAGTGGGCGGTAGAAGAAAGGCCAGAATTTCAAGGAGCGTTGTTTTGCCGGCACCGTTGGGACCTAGAAGTCCGATCACCTTGCCTTTTTCGAGAAAAAGGCGCTTTAGATCCAACACCACCCGGCCGTCGTAAGCCTTGACAAGATTTTTCAGTTGATAAAGTATGGGCTTCACAGTCTGGATCTTCCTTGGAAGTAATTACAAAAAACATTGACACCGAAACTGACACACAGAAGCACGATCCCCAGGGCGACGCTCAAGACAAATTCTCCTTTGTCATATTCCAAAGCCATGGCCGTGGTCATGGTTCGGGTGAATCCCTTGGCGTTACCCCCAAGCATCATGCTGATTCCCACTTCTGCGATGACCCTCCCGAAGGCCATGACAATGGCGGCCATGATGGCAAAGCGGGCTTCGCGGATAATGACCCGGGCGGTTTGCATCAGGTTCGCGCCAAGGGTTAAGGCGGCCTTCCGATATCGGTCATCGATGCGGCTCACAGCAGAGATGGTGAAGGTCGTAATGATGGGAACGATAAGAATTATCTGGCCGATGATAATGGCTTTTTGGGTGTAAAGAAGATCATAGGTGCCGAAAATACCCCGCCTGGAGATAAAGGCGTAGACAAACAGACCCACCACCACCGTGGGCAGGGCGAGGAGGGTGTTGAGCAGGGTGATGACCAGTCGCTTTCCCCGAAACTCGGAAAAGGCAATGAGAAATCCTGACGGTACCCCCAGTAAGCCGGCAGCAAACGTGGAGATGGAACTCATCTTCAGGGAAACGCCGACGATGACCAGAAGATCATGATTCAGGGTCCAGATAAGAAGTATGGCCGATAGAAAGCTGTCTGTCAAAAAAGTCATGGTCGCTGTTTATTTTTTTGCACCTACGGATGCATTAATTTGAGCCCCGGCCTAAGCGGGACTATTCGAAAGCGATAATATTTTCAAGGGCCTCAATCTATTTTATATTTTTCAATATCCCATCCATTTATCAGAGTATGGCGGAGATCCCTTCACCACGGGACGGCGGAGAGCTTCATAAAAAACACTATTCTGCAACAGGCTCTGCATCCGGGAAAAAGGCCTGCCTTCCGGCAATTTTGTATTGCCCGATGAGCGCCTGGGCCTGAGTCGATACCAGCCATTTGGCGAGCCGATCCGCTGACGCGAATTTAACATGGGGATGTTTTTTGGGGCTGACGGGGATCACGCCGTAGGGGTTAAACAGCCTGGGATCCCCTTCACATAAAATCTCAAGATTAAGGCCAAGCTTTCGCCCATACTTGTATTTAAAAAATGTTCCCCGATCGGTAAGGGTATAGGCCTGTTTCTCTTCTGCAAATGTCAGGGCTTTCCCCATACCCTGGCCAATGGATATATAACGCTTCCCCAACCCCACGGGATACACAAAAGAAAGGGCGTGTTTCTTGCTTTTTTTTATGATCACGGTAGCTTCGGTCTTCAGCGCCTCTCCGCTGGCTTTCCAGATGGCCTGTTCCTTGATATGGGTGCCGCTGTCATCTCCGCGGGAGATGAATTTTACCTTTGCCGCGGCTATTTTCCTGAATGCACCGGCCGCATCACGCATTCCCTCAATTTTCCCAGGGTCGGCGGCAGGACCGATAATCACAAAGTCGTTGTGCATTACATCCAGACGATAGGCACCATAACCTTGCGCCACAAAAACCGCTTCTCTGCTTTTTGCATGGACAAAGATGACATCCACATTACCTTCCATACCGTCTCTCAATGCCGCCCCTGTCCCTTTGGCGAAAACCTTGACCTGGATACCGGTTTCCCGGGTAAATTCAGGAATAAGCACATCCAGAAGTCCCGAATTTTCGGTGCTGGTGGTTGTGGCCATCTTGATTATCTTTGATTCTCCTTTGGCTGTAAGGGGGAGTAGCAAAAGGGCAAGGAAAATCAGAATCGCAGGGCCCATTCGTTTATTCAAAACTTTCCGTTTACAGTCCATATTCACACCGCCTTCAACATATCCCAAATCCAAAAGACTTTAATCCGCATTTAAAAAAGTGACTCGGCGCTTTGAACGAGAAGGGATTTGAACCACAGCGCCTTGTTTTTTCCTACTCATTTCTGGGGGAAAACCATCTTCGAGCAGAGACTTATATCATATCCTTTCAGGTCTTGAGTTAATTCCCGAAAGGCGGCTTCAGGTAAAAGTCCTAAAAAGAGTTGTACGCCTTTTTCGAAAAACCGATCTTTGAGAACAAGAAAATCAAAGCGCTCCCAGCGCAGGGGTATAAAATCAAGATCCAGCAGACCCGCCACTGCCTCGATTCCGGGACCTGCATCCGCCCTGCCGGACAACACCTCAAGCCCCACATCCAGGTGCCGCTGAAGCTCCAGTTGGTAGCCTTTGATCTGGTCTCCTATGATTCCAGCCTTTTTAAGTTCTCCGTCAAAGAGCAACCGGGTTCCGGTGCCCAAAGGGCGATTGACAATCTTTATGCCCGTTTTCCCTAAATCGGCTACTTTTTGAATCCCTTTTGGATTCCCTTTTGCCAGCAAAAGTCCCTGCTGCCGCTGACAGAAGTTGACCACCGCCGGCAACTGCTCCAGCTCCTCTCTGGCAAAGCCGAAATTATAGTCCTGCCCGTTTTCCTGAAGCAGGTGGCTCGATGCAATATGGCAGAGATTGCGCCGGAGCGCCCGAATCCCTCCCATGCTTCCCAGGTTTCCAAAGACCGCCAAATGCTCGGGATGCAGGCGATTGAACAGGGAAATCATACGATCAAGAAGGATATCGTTGCTCCCGGTGATGATCAGAAGTCCTTGATACGGGGGTAAAGGAACCGTTGGCTTTGGATAATTGATGGTTTCATTCTCCAGCCACTGTTCCACCAGATAATGCGGGAAAAGCCACTTTCCCGTCACTTTGGTTGCCGGAAGCCCTTTTTCTGAAACCAGGGTATACACCATTTTTTCGTTTACCCCTAAAAATTGGGCCACTTCTTTTGTCGATAAAAATTTTTTCATTTTGTTTTGCTTTTTTGAGTGTTGGTCATAAAATATCCCAATTAGACATTTATAGGTATAGTTTTCATAATATTGTGTGTCAATATTTTTTAATAGTTTTTATGAACCCATGCTAACCGATACCAACCATAAAAGACAATCATTGTCTCCACTCTTTCTCGATTTTCTCATTCCACCTCCGGTAAATTTAATTGGATCGCCGTTATAGAGGCGCATCGATCCGAACATTTTTTGGGATTTCGGTCAAGCAACACTGCAAACAGCAACAAAAAGCACAAGAACCTTTTAGCCAACGATGGGTATGCCCCAAATGATATCTGGCAAGCAAATAACGGGGAGATGAACCTCATTTCGCGGTACCGTTTTACCGGAGCCGGTTCTACGCGACTACGGGTGATGGAACCGTTGCCGGGGTTCCCCGGGCGTTTTATCATTGGGGGGCGCTAGGAAATCTTTCAGAATGGGCGCATGAAGTGGAAAGGGTTTCTCCAGCAAGTGGCATTCGAATCCGGCACCTTGTCTCCTTGCTCAAAACCGATCATTCTGGATAAGGACTGGGAAATCCGGGTCCGGACCATGGACATTTTCAAGAAATCTCTAATTACGGCAGGGTTTACGGAAGACAAAACCAAGGCATCCACAGCTTTTATTGCCGTTTATCCGTTGAACTAACAGAGCACCCCAGACAGAAAGAGAATATTGAAATAGTCCAGATCCGGTGATCAATAGCCATATGCAATCAAGGCCAAGTTCGGATCTGTTAGACATATCACAGGTTTTTGAAGTGGATGATATTTCCACCTTCTGACAAGCGATCTCAGGAATCTAAAACCCCGGTATCCCGTTGTCAGGCTTAAATTTTAATCACAGCGTTAC
>JAAXQD010000068.1 GCA_012974475.1 Desulfobacterales bacterium | reverse complement strand
GGCATGGATCACGTCATTAATTTCATGCTGCCCCATGATCCGGAAAATTACGTCCACCGGATCGGGCGCACCGGCCGGGCGGGTGCCACCGGTACCTCTGTCAGCTTCGCCGATGAGAAGGACGCCTTCTACATTCCCGCCATTGAGGCGTTCATCGAACAGAAGCTGATCTGCATCGAGCCCAAGGAAGAATGGCTCACCATGCCTAAGCCCATCCCTGCAAAGAAAAAACCTGGGGCCCGCCGCAGAAGAACATCCGTCCCAACCGCACAAGGAAAATCTCGACCCCGTCCACGTCCAAAAAGAAGACGCCCCCGACGCTCAGGGAAGCCCGATCACGACAAGACGGGTTCCAGCGAACCCTCATGACGCGGCCTGATCCCGATGGTTTGAAAAACTGGACTCGACGGCTAAGACATCCTGCGGCTTACTGAAATTGTGACAGTAAGCAATTCAATCGGAACATATTTTTGGGAACTGCTATATAAAAATTTTACAGGAGAAATGCGGGCTATCCGATTTGATACATTGGATTCTGGATGTGTTCGCTTTTGCAGTGTGGGCAGCGACCGGGGCGGGTGAAACGCTTCCGATTTTTAAAAACGAAACCGCAGTCCAGGCATTGTGAGGGTATGATCATAAGTTTTTTCTTCTGGGCTGCTACAGAGCGTTCAATATGGGAAAGGTGCGTATAAACCTCTTTTTCCCGGATTCCCATTGCCTGGGAGAGGTCCCGGGCACTCATTTCCTGTTTGCACAGGAGTGAGATCATCTGCTTTCGTATGGTTAGCACGATCTAATCCCTTGTATATAAAAATTCCTTTTGCCAAGATTTATCAACAAAAAACGTTTCAATGAGCATTCAAAGAGATTGTTGTTTGGGCAACATCCTGTTGAGTTGTAACTCGTCTTATGGAATTCGGATCTGTTCTTTTAACAAGCAGCAGGCGATTTTGTATTTCGGCGCACCGTCACTGTCGTAGCTGAGGTTTCCCGGTTGAACCAGTCTGTTCATCACGCATCCTTCAGGGATGTGGAGGGCAAACAGGTCGTTTTCATTGATCTTCGGGGCATCCACCAGCACGTCATCTTTAAAGCGCATACTGTGCAGTGGATAATCTTCGCACAAAGGGCACCGGTATACCCTGCCGTTGGGGAATATGAAATAGTTTTCCGCCACCAGACCGGCGCATTCAAAGGGTTCGTCCGGGTTTAAAAAAACTTTCGGATAAGTGACGGTGATGCCAAGACGGGCTATCTTTGGAGCAATTTCAGGGATGGTTTTTAGCCATTGGGTCCGAGAAACCTGTAATTTTTTCTGCCTGTTTCCGGCTGATTTTCCCCGGATACCGATGACCTGTATGAAAAAACGATGGATCCCCAAATCCTTCAAAAGGGGTGCAATCCTTTCAAGCTCATGTATATTTTTTGTGCTCACCGTGTAGATCAGACTGGTCGTAAAGCCCCGGATAGCCGCTTTTCTGATGCCGGCAATGCACGCGTCATATGATCCTTTTCCCCGTATGGCATCGTTTGTTTTTCGAGTGGCACCATCCAGGCTGAAGCTAAAATAATCGACAACATCCGGATCGACTTTGGAAAGAATGTCATGGAACAGGTATCCGTTTGTATCGACGGTGATCGAACTGTAACCGATAGATTTTGCTTTTTTTATGGCCTTCGGCAGGTCCGGGTGAAGGGTGGGCTCTCCGCCCAGGAAAATGACATTGGCCGCTCTGTTTTTTGATGCAAACACCTCGAGCCAGGCTTCAATGGTGTCTATGGGAAGGGTATTTTTTCCATGTTCTTTTTTGTTTATGTAACAGTGGCTGCACTTGAGGTTACAGCGGGTCAGAATATGAAAAAATACATTGGTGGCATTTTTAGAAAAGGCGACGGTTTTTTTCATCGGTCGTAAATCGTTAGATCGTTGAAGATGCCGAGTTTCAAAATGGGCCAACTGTCAGGGATGAAATTCGTTGTTAAAGATGCATGATACACCTTTCAGGCTGAAACGATAACATCGGCGATCCTGTATTCTGTTTCGGGTATGTTCTATAAGATTCGCTATGTTTTTTCAAGACAATCTTTAGACAGATCCTCATCAAAGCTTACTGGATAACATCCATCGAAACATGCCTTGCAAAAATTATCTTCCGGATGTTCGATTCCGGTTGAACTCAGAAGTCCTTCGAGACTGAGGTAATGCAGTGAGTCCAGGTTGAGGAAGTCTTTGAGTTTTTCAACGGTCATCTGTGCTGCTATCAGCTCCCCTCTTGTGGAAAAATCTATCCCGTAATGACATGGGAAACGATGGGGAGGCCCGCTTACTCGCATATGGATCCTTTTTACGCCCAGATTCCGGAGCGCTTTTACCCGGGTTTTCACCGTGGTTCCTCTGATTATGGAATCTTCGACAATGATGATGTCTTTTCCTTTGAGAAGCTGCTTTACAGGATTCAGTTTGATTCTGACGCCAAAATCACGCATGCTCTGGGTGGGCTGAATGAATGTTCTTCCGACGTAGTGATTGCGGATCATGGCCATCTCAAAGGGGATTCCAGAGGCTTCTGAATAGCCCAAAGCAGCGTAAGTCCCCGAGTCGGGAAAGGGCATGACCAGGTCGGCTTCGGCAGGTGCCTCCTGAGCAAGGCGTCGCCCATGGGCCTTTCTGGTTAAATATACATTCTTTCCATAGATGGTGCTGTCCGGTCGCGCAAAGTAGATAAATTCAAAGATGCAAAAAGCTCGGTTTTCGAGTGCCGGCGTTTTAATGCTCCGGATACCGTCCGCATCGATAATGACGATTTCCCCCGGATCGAGCTCCCGGACAAATTCAGCCTGGACCAGGTCCAGCGCACAGGTTTCCGAAGCCAGAATATAATGGCCGTTGAGCTTGCCCAGGCATAACGGTCGAAAACCATAAGGATCCTTGATGCCGACAACCTCTCCTTGGCTGGTGAGCATCACAAAAGAATAGGCACCCTTTAGCCGTGATGCCGTCTCTTTAAGGGCACCTTCGAATCCATAATTTAGGCTTTTGACAAAATAATGGAGGAAAATTTCGCTATCCATGGTTGTCTGAAAAATCGACCCGGTTTCTTCGAGCTCCTTTTTCAGATGGTGGGCATTTACAAGATTACCGTTGTGGGCGATGGCGTATGCTTTTTTGCGGTGATGTACGACAAAAGGCTGGGCATTGCTGAGGATGGAGCTTCCTGTGGTGGAATAGCGTACATGCCCTATGGCGCTTTCTCCTTCTAAATGCTCCAGATGGGTCACGTCAAAAACATCGGGTACCAGACCCATACCTTTATGCTCCACAATGTTGTTTTCCCGGGCGACAGCGATTCCGGCACTTTCCTGCCCTCTGTGTTGAAGCGCATACATACCAAAGTAGCTCAGCCTTGCGGCTTCAGGATGACCGTAAATACCGAACAGCCCGCACGCTTCCCGGGGTTTTTCAAAATAATCCATGGAGTCCCTTAATTGTACGTTGATGTTTTTCCAATATTCGGTATTAATACCCTATCTGCCGAATGAAAATGGTCGGTTTATAACAAATAAGGCCGGTATGGTTTTCCGGCCCTTTTATGCGCGTTATGCTTGAACATTTTTAACTGTCCTGCCAGTCTTCGCCCCATTCTTCTACGGCGACAGATTCCTTGGCCAGAACATCGAGTGCAACGGCCTGGACCTTTCGATACACGGCGGTATAATTCATCTTTTTGCCGTTGACTGTCAAGAGATCATTTTCGATGGAAATGCCGAAAAGTCTTTCGTTTTCTTCTAAATAGGGTAAAATCAGGTTCCAGTCGGCGTCGCTCAGGTCGACAAACTCGCCGCCGTTCAACTGGTCTTCCACCAGTTTATGGTGGGGGTCCCTTATGTAGATGGCACCGCCTGAAGCCAGTGAGAAGAGATTGGAGCCGGGGTAGGGAACCGGCTGGGCGACGACGGTGGCGTCTTCATCGAATTCTATGCCGTTGAGAACGACAAACCCGCCGCCGTTCAGGGGATCACCGGCCATAAAAGACTCCGCCAGATAATCGAGGCAGGTACCGTTTATCACGACCCGGGGGCGGCCCACCGCATTAATCAGCGGCCGGCCGGCGGCATTGCCCAGCACATACACTTCTCCGCCCTTGGCGCCGTACATGAGGGTCTGGCCCACATCCCCATAGATGACGAGTTTTCCGCGCTTCATGATCTGGCCAAGCTGATCCTGAGCGTTTCCGTGGACGTATATTTCCAGACCATCGATTCCCGAAGCCAGGTAGTCACCGGAGCTGTCATAAACGTCTATACGGACACCGTCGGAATCTTTTGAAAGGCCGCATCCGCAAAAGCGCTGTCCTTTGTATCCATAGCAAATGAACTGTTTCCATCCCAGTTTGTAGGCTTTACAAATAAGTCTCGAGTCGCAGTTCTCGCCTTCGGGGGAAAATTCTCGGGTATTTATCACCAGAACCTTTTCATCATTCCGGGGAGATCGCAGAGTGTCCCGTTTTTCAAAATCGACGTAACGATACCGGCTGGCGATGTTTTCATCGAGATCCGGTGATGCATCAAAAATTGAAGTCAGGCTTTTTCTGATGATTTGCAGTATGGAACTCCGCTTTTTATCACCGGTGGGAAAGGGTCGGTCCATAAGGTGTGCCAAAACCTCTATGGCTTTGGACTTCGTGTCGTCATCTTCGGCGGTCAGAGCTTCGAGCCCTTTGCAAAAATGGATAAGTTCAGGATAATCCCAATTTATTACCTGCTGACAATAATAGCGTTTAAAATCAGATAGGTCATCCGTGGAGAGACCTTTTTTTAAGGTCCGGGTCATTTCGTTTGAAACAACGGGCGTTGATAGTTCGGGGGTTATTTTATAATGTTTCTGATTTTCAGGTGTTTTGACGACCTCGCCGAATTTATTGGTACAGACGAGTTTTTTAGATCCATCTCCCTTGCCGGCGTCTTTGAGGGTAAAAATAAAAGCGCCGCCATCGGTGGCACTACCGCCCCGGGCATTCCAGTACTTGTCAGCTATCGGGCAAAAGCGGCTGTCTTCAGCAGCAAGGTTCTGTAACGTGGCGTCAATGGCCTGCTTTTCCGAACATATCAGGCCGATCTGAACGTCTCCTTCCTGCAGAGCAAATACCTGGGGACGCAACATGGACGTATCCGTAATGCCGATCAACTGGAGATAGTTTTTATACGGATTGTTTCGGGCAATGATAAAAAACCAGGGACCGTCCGGAGAAGCATGAATATGGGCAGCCTGGATGTAGCGGTAAACATGCTGTTTCTCCGGCGACAGCAGATCGAAATCGTATTCAGAAGTGGGAGCCAGGGCTTCAATGATATACTCCATCGGATACTCGAACGTTCGGTTGAACAGGTCGAGGAGCAGAACAGAGACTTCGGTATCCGTTAAAAACTGGGGAAAGATGTTGTGCTGTTTTAAGTATTCACTCACCGCATGGTAGTTGGCA
>JAAXQD010000066.1 GCA_012974475.1 Desulfobacterales bacterium | reverse complement strand
GTCATAGACAGCGATTTGGCCGAAGCTGAAAAAATTAAGAGCCTTATTGTTGAAAGTGATTACCGGGTTTATTCCGTTGGCACCCCGAAAGAAGCCCAAAAAATTATGGCGGAAAAAAAGATGGATGTCATCCTGCTGACGCTTAGATCACCGTATCACGCTCCGGAGATCCTCATAACAAAACTGCAGCAAAACAAATCTGATCCAATGCCGCCGGTAATTGTGATTCTGGAAAGCTTTGAGGAAGAGGTCATTGCGGGGGCATTGAAAGTCGGTGCTGTGGACTTTCTCACCTTTCCCGTGGATTCCCGGGAACTGATAAGAAGGGTAGGGGTTCAGGTTCGCATGCTGTCGTCTGATTCTGATCTTATTCCAAAAAAATCTCCGGACAGGCTCTTGACCCGGCTTTTGGGTGGATTATTACCCCGACCCAGAGCAAGCGAGCTTCTGGACGACCGCTACGAGAAATTGGCAAGGTTGGGTGTGGGGAGTTTCGGTGAGGTTTGGAAAGTGAGAGACATTAAGAAAGCGCCGCCCATGATATATGTGGCCAAGATCCCCCTGAGCAAAAAGCTGAACGCCAAGATCGAGAAGGAAGCCCAGATATTGGGCAGGCTGGACGATCATGAAGGTGTTCCCAAAGTTCTCGAGGTCATCGGCGTTGAGAACAGTAAAGTGCTCATCCAGGAGTTTGTGTCTGGGAAAACCCTTGATGAAATGATTGAACGGGAGTTTGAAGCGAAAGAGGTGGAGTCCGTCGTAATTCAGTTGACGAATGTTGTGGCGTATGCCCACGAACTGGGAATAATTCACAGGGATATAAAACCGTCGAATGTCATGGTCAGACCTGACGGCTTCATAAAGCTTCTGGATTTTGGCGCAGCCAAGGAACTCAAGGAGAAAGAGTTTTCCGCCACCGTAACCGGTTCGCGGCCCTATATGTCGCCGGAACAGATTATGGGAAGAAGCCAGAAACGTTCGGACGTATGGGCGCTTGGGGTCGTCATGTACGTGCTCTATACCGGCATGTTTCCGTTCTATCACGAGGTTGAAAAAGTTCTCATGGACATGATATTGGAATATCCGCCGTCGGCGCCCAGCAAATTCAATGGGGCGTTAGATCCAAAAATCGAACAAATCATACTGAAATGCCTGGTAAAAAATCCTGAAAATCGCTACCTTGACGCCGGAGCTCTCAGGGAGGAGATCACCAACTCTTTTCCCGGCTATGGCGCAGTGATATTGCCGCTTTACTAGACGCCGATTCTGCCCGCTTAATTTTCCGCTGACCCTAACCCGACCACGGCATGAAGACTTATCTCGCTTTATCTGCGTAAGCCGCAACATCCATGACCATGATTACAATGTCTATATCTTCACCGTGGCGGCCTTTCATGAGACCATCTATCACCCCTCTGGGGCTGAATCCGGCTTTCTTAAACATTGCCAGGGCACCATGGGCTTTAAGGGGAAATTCCACCATGAGTTTCTCAAGCCCGAACTCCAGAGCCAGGTCTACCAGCTCGTTGATCATAAGTGTTCCCAGCCCCTTTTCGTGAAAATTCGGTTCCACAACGATTCTGATGGTGCCCAAATGTTTCCGCCAGCCGTAGGCCACCCGGTGAAGGCTCGCATTGGACACAATCTGCTCATCTTTTAGGGCCAAAAGCGGAAACACGTGTTCATAATCGAGTTGATCAAACCATCGGTCGATCACCTTTGGGTCGGTAACATCGTTGCGAACGTACTGGAGCACCGAGGGAGTGAGTCGGGCAAAAAAATCTCCCATCTGTTTGCGGTCGGTTCTGACCATGGGTCTTAAAAGAACCTCGGTGCCGTCTTTAAGCTTTCCCTTCTTTTTGAAACCTTCCATTTTCGTCATATAATCGCCCCCTAAGATTAGAGAATTAAATTCTTAAGTCCCGTTCAAAAGTCTTTTTGCAAAGAACTCGGGCAGGTCTGCAACAACGATTTTTTTCATGGTTGACAATATATCATACTCTACCAGCTTGAACGTTACCGAATTTTTTTCGGTGTCAAAGATACAATAGGAAGACCTGGGTTCACCGTTTCGAGGCTGTCCGACACTTCCGGGATTCAGAAGATAAAAATCTTCATCGTTCAGCCTGATAGTGCCGTCCGGCGGGATCTCAACGGGTGCCACCTTCTTACGAACATCCATGCGCCAGACCTTTCTTTTATGGGTGTGGCCGAACAGGCAGAAATTTATCTTGCCCCAAATCCCCTTTTTCATCTTCTTTAAGATGGCTCTGGCCTGGAAGGGGAGCGCTATATAACTGGCTGTATTTTCAGGAGAGCCATGGCAGGCCAGGCCACCGGATAAGCGATGGCTTTCCTCCAGGCCGTTCAAAAAATGGATGTTTTTATCGGTGAGGTTGTTCCTCGTCCAAAGGATAGCCGAACGTGCGAGGATATTGAAGCCTTCGGCAAATATAGGATTGCATGCCGCCTGGTCATGATTGCCTTGAATGGAATGCATTCCGATAGTTCTGGCCAGATCTACACATTCGTTGGGATTGGCATTATATCCTACAAGATCGCCAAGATTCAGAATTCGGTCCGTTCGGTGGTCAAGGTCATCAACCACCGCCTGGAAAGCCTCGATGTTGGCGTGGATATCTGAAAGGATCGCTATGCGCAAGGATACTCCTGAATTTTTCCTTAAATCAGCACGTTCATCCTTTTAGGGTGGAACGTAATGGCGCAGGAAGGATGATAAAATTCATAAAAAAGGTTTTGAAACCGCGCCTAAGAACCTAAAATTTCTTTGAATTTATTTCTAAGCCAGTTTCTTATTAAATCACCAAGAAACCATCGCCCCACAAGTGGAAGGAGAATCAGGGCAAAATAGAAAACGTTCCCGACTTTGATGAAGTCAAAAACCACCACCAAAGTGACCATAATCAAAGCTGTCACCACATTTGAGGCCAGACCGGTGAGTTCATTGAGCTTTGCAGACATATATTCCTGCAGCTCAGATTCTACCAACAGTACTTTCTTTCCTTTTATTTGTCTTTCTAAGAACATATTTTTTCGATCTCCATTTTTTTCTGTCCGAAGATATAAAATTTGATAATACCGTAACAGGTCTCTTATGAATTATCAACAGAAGGTGTCAAGACATTCAGGGGAAACGGATTTGAACGTTTTTTTGCGGATGACACATGCGTTTGCCCGGTAAAATGTCAAAATACCATTGCGCTTTCAGGTTGTCCAAAAGCTCCCATTTTATGATATACTTTTTAAAGACCTGTTTTCATGCTTGACCCATGAGACCTGTTTATTGTAGTTCAAAAATAATAATTACTTTTTTATAACCGGTCTCGAAGCATTCATTCGGTTCGATTTTGAACCTTGATAATTTTCACTGCTTAAAATAATATACTTCCTTGCCACCATTGAAACTATATATCGATCAACAGGTCGTCCAATCCCCCCGGGTGATTTCCATTCGATCACGCATCAATGCGCCCGCCGTGGTCGTTGAGAATGTTCAAGAACTTTTTCGGTCGATTTCATCATCAGACGATCCTGTCCAGAAAGGCAAAAAGATCCTATTCCTCACCCGCAACAAAGGTGCCTTTATTAAACCGTGCCCCGGTACCCGTTGTTACACATGTTGCGGCTATCAAATTTTGCATATCGGCACCTTTTGCAATATGGACTGCTCATATTGTATTCTACAAACATACTTTCATCCACCGATTCTACAATATTTTGTCAACCAAAATGATCTTATAGTAGAGTTAGACCGTCTGTTTCTTGAAAAAAAAATAACCCGGATCGGGACCGGAGAATATACAGACAGTATGATCTGGGAAATATGGACGGATCTCTCAAGCCTTCTGGTTCCAAAGTTTTCAAAGCAGTCCCGCGCTGTATTGGAACTAAAAACTAAAACAACAGCCATTGAAAAACTAAAGCAGTTTCGTCACAATCGAAAAACCATTGTATCGTGGTCTTTGAATACAAACCGAATTATAAAAAATGAAGAGATTCATACGGCATCTCTTTCCGCCAGGCTCCGGGCTGCAGCAAAATGTGAGTCCTTGGGATACCCCCTTGGTTTTCATTTTGATCCTTTGGTCATTTATGATGGGTGCCAAGAAGAATACATGCGAGTTGTTGAACAACTGTTTGCCAATGTATCTTCAAAAAACATCGTATGGATAAGCCTCGGAACTTTCCGATTCATGCCTTCTTTGAAATCTATCATACAAAGACGGTTTCCAGATTCAAAAATAATATACGGAGAATTCATATCCGGTCTGGACGGTAAGATGCGCTACTTTAAGCCTTTGAGAATAGATCTTTATCGAAAGATGGTGGCCTGCATAAGAGAATATGCTCCGGATGCACTTATATACTTATGCATGGAAGACGATGAAGTATGGCAAAAGTCTCTGGGATTAATCCCTTCGGACCGCGGTGGTTTACCAAGGATGCTGGATGAAAGTGCTGCATTACATTGTGGATTGGATGTGAGTTGGTAATGGGGAAATATCTTCTTTGCCCCGGTGCAGTTCTATTCGCTGTCTCTTTGACCGGAAGCAATATTTTTTTCAAAGGGCTTAAAATTGCAATCCGCTACATACGCCGAAATACCCAAGCGTAGATGGCGGATTGTCGCGTAGGCTATTCTTTGCCTCTGTTAATTCCTTCTATAATTTTCTTGGAAATCTGGGCAGGAACTTCATCATAATGTGAAAACTCCATGGAAAAATTGCCGCGTCCACCGGTAATTTGTCTTAGATCCGGTGCGTAAGACAAAAACTCTGCCATGGGCACCTGTGCGTTTATGACCTGATTTTTCCCCTTGCTGTCCATACCGAGGACCCTGCCGCGCCGGCTGTTAAGGTCTCCCATAATATCACCCATGTATTCATCCGGTGTGACAATGGAAACGTTCATGATCGGTTCTAGGAGAACCGGACCGGCATCTGTCGAAGCCTTTTTGAATGCCAGAGAACCTGCGACTTTAAATGCCATCTCAGATGAATCAACAGAATGATAGGAGCCGTAATCAAGGGTGGCCCTGAAATCGATACACGGGAACCCCGCAAGAATCCCTTTCTGGCAGGATTCAATGATGCCTTTTTCAACAGCCGGTATATACTGTTTGGGAATTACGCCGCCAACGATTTTATCTACGAATTCGAAACCTTTTCCTCTGGGAAGTGGTTCTATCTCGACCCAGCAATCACCAAACTGACCGTGGCCTCCGGTTTGCTTTTTATGTTTTCCCTGAACCCTTACTTTCTTTTTAATCGTCTCTTTATAGGGGATTTTAGGGGTATCCAGCAGAACTTCGACATTGAATTTTCTTTTGAGTTTTTCAACCGTAACTTCAATATGAATCTGTCCCAGACCGGACAACAGGATCTGTTTGGTCTCGGAGTTACGGGTAAGTTGTAGGGCGATATCTTCTTCCAGGAGTTTAGACAAAGAGCTGAATATTTTATCT
>JAAXQD010000239.1 GCA_012974475.1 Desulfobacterales bacterium | reverse complement strand
ACCGATGATAAACTTCGGATTCCTTTCACCATCGCCGACCGGAATATTGCAAAACAGAGCCGTATTATCGACGGGTTAATATCCATACTCGATCTCAAAAACAGTCGACTGGGTGGTACCTCTGTTATGGCGTTGATGGAAATACCCGAAATAAGAGAAACCTTCGGGATGTCTGAATCGGAAATTGAAATTGCAGAACGCTGGATCAAAGAGACCCATATTCGTTGGGGGATCGATGCCAAATACCGGCAAGAGAAGGGACTGCCCGGGTTTTCTGAAAATACATGGAAAGCCGGGATTGACAGACTCCTTCTGGGATACGCCATGCCGGGAGGTGACTGTAGAATATTCTCTGGAATCCTTCCGTATGACCCCATTGAAGGGGGTGAAATTAAAACCTTAGGAAAATTAATTAAATTCCTGAACCGTGTTTTCGAATGCGTACAATCTTTGGACAAAGCCCGAACATTCAACGGTTGGCATATATTTTTCGACGATATTATCGCGCAGTTTTTTTCTCCGGATGAAGATTCCGAACGGGAGATAAATATTCTAAGAGGCATTTTGGATGACATGTCCAAAAAAGAAGCATCTTCCGGCTTTGATGCGCCGGTGGAAATTGAGGTCGTGAGGTCCTATATGGAACGGCGTCTTGAACACGAGCAATATCGCAGCAGATTTATTTCAGGGGGTGTGACATTTTGCGCCATGCTCCCCATGAGAAGCATCCCGTTTAAAGTCGTTTGTCTCGTGGGGATGAACAGCGATGCTTTCCCGCGAAAGACCCAAACCCTGGGGTTCGATCTCATGGTAAAAAACCCCAGGATTGGCGATCGTAACCGGAGAAATGACGACAAGTATCTTTTTCTGGAGGCGCTTCTATCTGCCAGAAACAGGTTGTACGTCAGCTATGTGGGGCAGAGCATCCAGGATAACACTCGGATTTCGCCATCGGTTCTTGTCAGTGAACTCATAGATTATATCCAAGACGGATTCGGTCTTTTAGAAGATCAGATCGTAACCCTTCATCGACTTCAAGCCTTTTCCCCCGAATATTTTAAACCCGACAGCAACAAGCTGTTCAGTTATTCCCAAGAGAATTTTTCAGCCGCTTTAAGATTGCATGACCGAAGAGAAGCTTCCATCCTGATACCCACCAGACTGCCGGAACTTTCCCATGAATGGAGAAATCTCGATATTAAAGATTTAAGCAACTTTTTCAGCAATCCCAGCAAGTATCTTCTAGAAAAGCGCCTGGGCATATATCTTCGTGATACAGAAGCCCCTGCCGATGAAAGAGAAAACTTCAATTTAGATCATCTGGAAAAATATCTGATCGATCAAGAACTTGTGGCAAAAAAAATGTCAGGGTTGAACTTAAAAGATTATTTCCCTGTGAAAAAAGCGTCCGGACAGCTCCCCCATGGAAAAGTGGGCGAATTTGTTTTCAATGACCGGAGTCTGGACGCTGAAGATTTTGTCAGAAAGATTGAAGGCCATATCCAAAGCAAACGTTTAGACGATCGAGGGTTTAAACTCGAGATCGCAGGATTTAGCATAAGCGGTCGCATTGCTGATTTTTTTGAACAGGGGCTGATTCAAATACGATATGCAAAAATAAACTCTAAACACCTTGTAAAAACATGGATTTATCATCTTGCACTTCATGCCTTAGATGAAGTTGATGGCCCGGATCAGAGTCTTCTGTTGGGCAAAAATTCCGCCTGGGAATTTAAGCCGATTTCAAACGCCAAGGATCGAATACGTGATCTTCTTAGGTTTTACTGGAAGGGAATGTCGGAGCCTTTGCATTTCTTCCCTGAATCGTCGTTCGAATATGTTCGTCAGATACAATTGATGAACCGGACGAAACAGGCAGCAATACATGCCGCACGAAAAAAATGGGCTGGGAGTGATTTCAGCCGAGGGGAATCAGAAGATCCATATTTTGAGCGTTGTTTCGGCAAAATGGATCCTTTGGATGAGGTTTTTGAGGACACCGCAACGGAAATTTTTCTCCCTTTATTGAATCATAGCTCTGAAATCGTGCTATAATGAAACCTTTCTGGATAGGTTTAGGCATATTCGGACTTCTTTTTTCGATTCTATTTTCTTTTCGACTGGACGTCTTTAATAACTTCCATTTGGAGTCTGCAACGTTGTCTCCATCCTCCCTGAGCGACTTGCCTGAAAAAGACGCGTGGATGAATATACTGCTGAAGGATCGTAAAATCGGATCTTCACATACGGTTTTTTCAAAAATCGAAAACGGATACCGTATCGAAGAAACGGTCTTTGTTCGCCTCAACACCATGGGGCTCACTCAGGATATGATTCTTAAAACCTTCGGCCGGCTCAATTCAGATTTTACGCTGTCTTCATTTGAATTTGAGATGGGTTCGGGACGGTTCCATTTTTCAGCTCAAGGGTCAGTTTCTGAAAATGTGCTTTCCATTAAAACACACAGCCTCGGGTCTACCAAAGATATCCGTATCAGCGTCAAAGAAAAAATATATATCCCATCCGGGATCTTGAACGCTGCTGTCACATCTGGAATGGAAACCGGAGACGAGTTTGCTGTCCAGGTTTTCGACCCTGTGAGTATGGCCAGTGAACCTGTCATTATCAAGATGGTGGGCCCGGAAAAAATCGTGAACATGGGACTTGAAAAAAATACGAAGAAGGTAATCCTGTCCTATAAGGGCACAACCCAGCTGGCCTGGATCGGAGAAAATGGCGATGTCATCAGGGAGAAAGGGTTTCTGGGAATCAGTCTCGAAAAAACAACCCGGGAGGATGCGCTTTCCGGTTTACAAAAAGAACCTATTTTGGATCTTGCAGAGATCGCTTCCGTACGGTCCAATATGCGCATCGACGAACCCTTTCGGCTGAAAGGAATCGACGTTGAAATCAGCGGTGTAAATTTTAAAACAGTCCGCATAGAAGGAGGGAGGCAACGCGTAACAGATAACATTCTTACCATCATGAAGGAGGATATATCAGGCCTTCCGGATGTTCTCGATAAAAACAAAATGGGTGAAATCGAGAAGAGATTTTTAATGCCGTCTCCGTTTATTGAGTCTGATCACCCCAAAATAGAGAATCTTGCAAACAAAATTTTATCTGCCGATGACAGCACTGTAATAAAAGCGAAGAAACTGGTTGCCTGGCTCCACAATAATATTGAAAAACGTCCGGTTCTTTCCCTTCCCGATGCCCTTGCCACCCTGGAAAATAGGGTGGGTGATTGCAATGAACATGCCGTGCTTCTGGCTGCCCTTGCAAGGGCTTCGGGTATCCCCGCCCAGATTGAAGCCGGACTCGTTTATTTGAATGGCAGGTTTTATTATCATGCCTGGAATCTTCTTTATATCGGACAGTGGGTCACCGCAGATTCGGTTTTGGGTCAGGTGCCGGCAGATGTCACCCACATACGGTTTTCAAGTGGGGCCATGGAGAAACAACTCGATTTGATGGGCATTATCGGAGAAATAAAATTAAAAGTTACTAGATTGATAGAATGATAGAACTTAAAAATCTGAGCAAAAGATACGGAAATCTTCTGGCTGTGGACAATCTTAACCTCAAGGTGTCGAAGGGAGAAATTTTCGGTTTTATCGGTCCGAATGGTGCCGGAAAAACAACCACTATCAACATGATGGGCGGTGTACTTGCCCCCACCTCTGGTGCGGTGACGATCTGCGGAATAAATATGGCGGAACAACCGGAACAAGCCAAAAGAAAAATAGGATTTATTCCCGATACACCCTATCTCTATGAAAAACTAACAGGAATGGAGTTTCTGGAGTTCATTGCCGATCTCTACGATGTGGATGAGGATACGTTTTTAAGAAAATCTCAAGAAAAACTGGACATGTTTTTTCTGTCTGATCGGTCGAATGAACTCATCGAGTCCTATTCTCACGGCATGAAGCAGCGTCTGGTCATGGCAGCAGCGCTTTTACACGATCCCGACGTGATTGTCGTCGATGAACCCATGGTGGGTCTCGATCCTCTGGCGATCAAAATGGTCAAAGACCATTTTAAACATCTTGCAAATGCAGGTGTCACCATTTTTATGTCGACCCATACTTTGAAAGTGGCCGAAGACATTTGTGATAAAATTGGCATCATCCATAAGGGAACCCTTATCGCAATGGGAACTTATGAAGATTTGAGGGGAGATGTCATCACGGAAGGTGACGATCTTGAGCAGATATTTATAAGGTTAACAGAAACATGAAACATGTTCTCACACTTTTGCGGCCGAGGATTTTTTCTTTTAAAAATAAAGGCCTCTTCAAAAAAGACCGGGGAAGGGGGGTCAAACTTTTTCTGTTTGGAAGCATCGGCATATGTTTTTGGGGAGGAATATTTGCCGTATCACTTCGGGTTCTCATTTATTTCAAAGAAATTTCAGAACTTGGCAATATTCTCGCAAATAAACTGCTTTCAATGATTCTTCTCACGTTTTTTTCTCTGCTTATTTTCAGCAGCATTTTAACATCCATCTCAAAGCTGTACCTCAGCAGAGATCTTCCTCTGGTACATTCCATGCCGGTTTCAAGCTTCAAGATTTTTATTGCCCGGTGGATCGAAAGCACCATAGACAGCTCTTGGATGGTTATTGTCTATACGCTTCCGGTCTTTATTTCGTATGGAATTGTTTATCAGGCCGGATTCTTTTTCTATTGGAATATGATCATGGCCATTTTATCCCTGGCCATTATTGCATCGAGCACCAGCGTTATAATTGTGGTTCTTGTTGTGAATTTTGTGCCGGCGAGCCGCATTCGAAACATGTCTATATTTTTCGGCCTATGTCTTTTTCTGATACTTTTTTTTGCGTTTCGATTTTTACAACCGGAGCGGCTGGTGGATCCCGAAATTTTTTCAAGCACCCTCGTTTACCTTAAATCCCTAAAGACACCTGCACCGCCATACCTTCCGAGTACCTGGGCTTGTGACAGCATAAAGGCGGCATTGTCGGGTCATATTAAACAGGGGATGTTTCACACGGCTCTCTCCTGGACCTGGGCCGGCGTCATGGTATCTATGGCGATCATTATTGCAAATGGCGTATACTTTAAAGGACTTTCAAAAGCCCGCTCGGCACAAGTCCGGCTTTTTAAAAACAGGTTTCCAGGAATCCATTTCAAAAAAATTCCACCGGGTCCTGTGAGGGCATTTATCACCAAGGAGATTCGAACTTTTTTCAGGGATCAGACACAGTGGTCACAACTGTTTCTGATTGCTGCACTTGTTGTCTTATATTTATACAATTTCAATGCACTCCCCCTTGAAAAAGCGCCCATAAAAACGGTTTATCTCCAGAATCTCCTGTCTTTTCTTAACATGGGCCTTGCGGGGTTTGTTCTGACTGCAATTGCGGCCAGATTCGCGTATCCTGCGATCAGCATTGAAAGGGAGGCGTTCTGGTTGGTAAAATCGGTTCCCATCTCCTTGAAAAGCTACCTCTGGATAAAATTTTTTATCTATTTTCTCCCGTTGTTGATCTTAGCCGAAATTTTAATTATCGCAACCAACATCTTGCTTAAAGTGACACCTTTTATGATGGCGCTTTCAACCGTCACCATCTTTTTCCTGGTTCCGGGCGTCGTTGCGATGGGGATCGGCTTTGGTGCGGCATATCCTGATTTTAAAGCGGACAATCCGGCTCAAACTGTGACGAGTTTCGGAGGAATTCTATTCATGATGGTGTGTGCCGGCTATATCGGTGCCGTCATCTTTATTGAAGCCGGACCTGTTTACAACATATTTATGGCGGACATCAGAGAAAGGGGATTGACCGTTTTTGACTGGATTTGGGTCACAGGATCGTTTGCCCTGGTCTTTGTGCTCAGCATCGTCGCCATAGTAATTCCCATGAAATTTGGGGAAAAAAAGCTGTCGGAACTCCAGGTATAGCCCTGTTTATGAACTTTTGTAGGTGTTCAGAGGGTGCGTTTCCCCGTTTCACTCCGGGATTGACGGGGCTGAAATTGCGGGGGGAATGCGGGGCCAATAATAGAATTTTTTGAGAATTCATCAAGATAGACATTGTCAAAAAAGAATTCTGTTTTATAATATTGCTTGTTGAATTAAAATCGAATATCCTCGCATCTCCATTGAAATGGGATTCACGCTCCGGTTAAACTGAAAAGACAGATGGGTTTCACTGGGTGGATTTCGCTCCAACAACCTTGCGGGGATGTGCACGCTTTTGCAGTTCAAAAAAATGATTGTCTGCAGCAAGGTCAAATACATACATATTTTAAATAAAAGTAGGGCAGGAGAACCAATGGCTGAAACCGACAAAGATGATCTTATCAGCATCATCGATGAAAATGAAAAGGATGCACCGATACCGGATACGCTTCCTTTGATTTCGGTACGAGATATCGTAATTTTTACGGATATGCTTCTTCCGCTTTTTATCGGGCGGGAAAAATCGGTTCGCGCTGCTGATGAGGCGGTGGAGAAAGACGGATATCTGTTTTTAGCTGCACAAAAAGATCCGAACATCGAAAATCCGGATCCGGATCAGATTTATACCGTGGGTACCGTGAGCCGAATTTTGAGGATGCTCAAGCTTCCGGATGGACACGTAAAGTCCCTGGTGCAGGGCATCGCCAAGGCACGGATCGTTAAATACGTTTCAAAAAAATCATTATACCGTGTAAAGATAGAGATTATTCCCGATAAGCCGTTTGAGGACATCGATCTGGAGATTGAGGCGCTGATGCGGAATGTCCGAGAACACTCCGAGAAGATTTTGGCATTGCGTGGCGAAATGAACAATGATGTCAGCGTCATCCTTGAGAATATCGTTGACCCCGGGAAACTTGCTGACCTCGTGGCTTCAAATCTTAAATTAAAAATCGATGAATCTCAGATGTTGCTCGAATTGATCGATCCCATGGAACGCCTAAAAAAAGTCAATGAGCTGTTGTCCAGGGAGGTGGAATTGTCCTCCATGCAGGCCAAGATCCAATCTGATGTGAGAGATGAAATTTCCAAGAGTCAGCGAGACTATTTTTTAAGAGAACAGGTTAGAATGATCCACAGGGAACTTGGCGAAAGCGATGACAAGGCAAAGGAGATTAAGGATTATAAAAGAAAAATAAAAAACGCCAAAATGCCGAAAATCGTCAACAAAGAGGCTTTAAAGCAGTTGAAGCGTATAGAACAGATGCATCCTGACGCTGCTGAGGCCTCGGTTGTGCGGACATATCTGGACTGGCTGGTCGATATGCCATGGAGCAAAACCAGCAAAGATGTCATCAATATCAAGAATGCCAAATCGGTTCTCGATAAAGACCATTTTGGGCTGGACAATATTAAAGATCGCATACTTGAACATCTCAGCGTACGCAAACTTAATCCTAAAATGAAAGGTCCGATTCTTTGTTTCGTAGGCCCGCCCGGTGTCGGAAAAACCTCATTGGGTCAGGCCATTGCAAGCGCCTTGAACCGCAAATTCATCCGCATTTCTCTGGGCGGCATCCGGGATGAAGCTGAAATCAGAGGGCATCGTCGCACCTATATCGGTGCATTGCCGGGGCGGATACTGCAGGGGATAAAACAGAGCGGCACCAACAATCCTGTTTTCATGATGGATGAAATTGACAAGCTCGGATCCGATTTTAGAGGGGATCCTTCGTCAGCGCTTTTAGAAGCCCTCGATCCTGAACAGAACGCAGCTTTTAGCGACCATTATCTCAATTTACCCTTTGATCTTTCAAAGGTTATGTTTGTCCTCACAGCCAACCTGACCGATACCATTCCGTCGGCGCTTTTTGACCGGATGGAGGTCATCACATTGTCCGGATATACGGAAGAAGAAAAAAAGATCATTGCCCAGCGACACCTTATACCGCGCCAGATAGAGGCGAACGGTTTGAAGAAAAAAAGGTTGTCCATCAGTACGGGCGCACTGGTTAAGGTCATATCAGAATACACATCCGAAGCCGGTTTAAGAAACCTTGAACGTGAACTCGGTACCCTTTGCCGCAAAATCGCACGAAGAATTGCCGAAGGCGAAAAAGGACCATTTAAAATCACAAAAAACAACCTGGAAAAATCCCTGGGTGTCCCGAAATATTTTCCTGAATTGGACCAGGAAAATAGTCAGGTGGGTCTATCCACCGGTCTGGCTTGGACGCAAGCTGGTGGTGAAGTTCTTTATGTGGAGGCATCGTTGATCGGCGGAAAAGGGGAATTGATCATAACCGGCCAAATCGGAGATGTTATGCAGGAGTCCGCCCGGGCGGCTCTGAGTTATGCCCGCGCAAACCTTCGCAGTTTGGGCGTCAAAGAAAACATTTTTGAAAATAAGGATATACATATTCACGTCCCCGCAGGCGCTATTCCCAAAGACGGACCGTCGGCCGGCACTGCAATGGCCACGGCTCTTATCTCTGCGTTGATAAACAAACCGGTAAATCGAGATGTTGCCATGACCGGTGAAATCACGCTACGGGGAAGGGTTCTTCCTATCGGTGGTTTGAAGGAAAAAGCTTTAGGGGCCTTGAGGGCTGGAATCCGCACCATCATTATTCCTGAAAAGAACAAAAAAGATTTGAAGGAGATTCCCTTGAACGTAAAGCGCAAGATCGACTTTGTTCCAGTTAAAAATATGGATGAAGTTCTTTCCCTTGCCATGGACGGTAAAGTTATGGACGGCCGGTGATATGATAATCCTCGCTGTCGATACAGCTACCACAAGCTGCAGTGTTGCCATTATTGATAAAAAGTGCGTGTTGGCGGAAGTTACACTGCTCCGAGAGGAGACCCATTCAAAACATTTAATGGATATGATCCATGCGGCCATCGGTTTTTCAGGACTTAAACTTTCTGATTTGGATGGTTTTGCCGTTGTCAGAGGGCCCGGATCTTTTACCGGCCTGCGTATCGGGATAACGACCGTTAAGGGGCTTGCGGCGGGATTAAAAAAGCCGTTGGTGGGCATTTCGAGCCTTGAAGCACTTGCCATGCAGGTGTCTAATTGGCCATATTTGATCTGCCCGCTATTAGACGCTCGCCGAGGGGAAGTCTATGTTTCCAGATACAGGTTGATAGCGGGCCATCTAAAAGAGGAGATGGAAGAGCAAGTCTGTGCCCCTGAAAATGCGATACGTGACATTAATGAGGCATGTATTTTTGTGGGCAATGGTACTTTACTTTATCAGAATATGCTATCGGACATGATGGGCGACTCAGCATTTTTTGCACCGATGCCCCAAAATACAATCAAAGCTTCAACCGTAGCCTATCTTAGCTTGAATAAATTTCAAAATAAAGATACGGAGGATATCGATAGGTTTATTCCCCATTATATTCGAAAATCAGATGCTGAACAGAACTTGGCAAATACATAGAACGTCTTTTCCGCACGTCAATCCCCAAAATGCATATAAAATTTACCCAAAAAACTTCAATAAAAACAAGATGCGATGTTTCAACAATGATAATCGCACAATGGCGAGGGTGAGACGAACAGGGAAAAATGATCATCATCTCGGTTATTATTGACAATTTAAAATTTATTTTGATATAATTTAGAGTTTAGGCTTTTTGTCATTCCATGGCACTAACTATTTTATATATTTATTTTTTGATTTTTTCATTTTTGTTTGTCCGAACTTAGGGTAAATTACAGGGCTCCGTAGCCAGTTGAACAAGGCAAATTAGATGCATAATTTTTCCATACCAGACTCACCCAGCCATACCGCTTTTCCAGTGGCAAGTGCCGGGTATCCTTTTATATTTGCCTCTGTGTTTGCGACGGTTGTATTCGCCCTTTTGGAGTTGACCACCCTGGCCTTGATTGGACTCGCTGCGAGCTTTTTCATATGTTATTTTTTCAGGGATCCGGACCGTGTTGTTCCCAATTTTAAAGGCGCCGTGATTTCGCCGGCCGACGGCAAAATTATCTCAACGGGTCCGGTGAACAACAGCCGGTTTTATGAAGGATCGTGCATTAAGATCAGCATCTTCATGTCGATTTTCAATGTTCATGTAAATCGTATTCCCCATGAAGGGCAGGTGAAAACGGTAAGTTATTATCCTGGTAAATTTTTTTCAGCAAATCTTGACAAGGCGTCCAGGGAAAACGAACACAACGCAGTAACCCTGGAAACCGAAGAAGGGAAAAAAATCTGTACGGTCCAGATTGCAGGGCTGATTGCCAGGCGTATTATTTGTAAAATTCAAGACGGTGACATTGTTGCCCGGGGACAGCGTTTTGGCTTAATATGTTTTGGGTCACGTCTTGATGTTTACCTTCCGCCTGACATAAATTTGAAAGTGACTGTCGGGGATAGGGTGAAAGCCGGAACATCTGTTCTGGGAGATTGGACATGAAAAGAACGAATAAATTTAAAAAAGAAAAATCGCGGCGTGGGATTTACATACTGCCCAATATTTTTACATCCCTTAACCTTTTTTTCGGCTTTTATGCAGTTATCGCATCCGTAAACGGAAAATTTGTGGCGGCGGCTGTGGCGATTATTATCGGCGTCATATTTGATATCATGGACGGTAAAATTGCCAGAGCTACGAATACCACCAGCAAATTCGGCATTGAATACGATTCGTTGGCAGATCTCATATCCTTTGGCCTTGCCCCTGGATTAATGGTATATTTGTGGGCCCTCAAGCCCTTAGGACGAATTGGCTGGCTGGCAGCATTTCTTTTCTTGGCTTGCGGAGCGCTTCGCCTGGCACGTTTCAACTCCCAAGTGGGCACAATTAGCAGCGATCACTTTGTCGGTCTTCCGATTCCGGCCGGAGCAGGCATGGTGGCGACAACCGTTTTATTTTGCCATAAATTCGGCATAGAAGGGAAAATAAATCCCATATTCATTCTCGTTTTGCTGTACATTCTTTCTTTTTTAATGGTTAGCACGATAAAATATAATAGTTTCAAAAAGCCTGAACTGTTTAGAAAAATGAATTTCAATGTTCTGGTGGCGATCATCCTGATATTGATTTTTTTCGCTGCTCAGCCATCCATTGCGCTATTTCTGTTGGGCCTTGCGTATGCAGTTTCAGGTCCTATCTTGACCGTTCGGCATCATCGAAAAATAAAACTGAAAATGACTGGATATAACGGGTCAAATGAGCACGGATCAAGCCCATTTAGCCATAATATTAACAAAAGTTCTGATATTCGCTGATTGGATGTATTATTATGTCAAAAAATTATAACATTTCCGTAATTCCGGGTGATGGAACAGGGCCGGAAGTTGTTGCAGAAGGCATCAAAATTCTCAAAGTCGTATCCGAAAAAATTGGTTTCAGCCTGAATTTTAACCATTATGATTTGGGCGGGGAGCATTACATGGCTTCAGGAGAGATTTTGCCGGATAAAATTCTGGAATCATTGTCTAAAACAGACGCAATATATTTGGGTGCCATTGGGCATCCTGATGTAAAACCAGGTATTCTTGAAAAAGGCATTCTTCTAAAACTCAGGTTTTATTTTGACCAGTATATCAACTTGAGACCGGTCAAACTCTATGAGGGCGTCCAGACGCCGATAAAAAACAAAGGGCCGGAAGACATAGACTTTGTTGTGGTCCGGGAAAACACTGAGGGGCTTTATGCAGGCGCCGGTGGATGTTTAAAACGGGGTACGCCGGATGAAGTTGCAATCCAAGAATCGATAAATACCCGGAAAGGCGTGGAACGCTGCATCCGATATGCTTTTGAATGTTGCAGAAAAAGAAACAAGAGAAAAAAGCTGACCCTTTGCGGGAAAACCAATGTATTGACCTTTGCATTTGATTTGTGGGAGCGTACTTTCTATGAAATTGCAGAGGAGTACCCTGATATCGAGACAGATTATGCACACGTCGATGCCATCTGCATGTGGATGGTGAAAAACCCGGAATGGTTCGATGTCATCGTTACGGATAATATGTTTGGGGATATAATCACCGACTTGGGTGCAATGATTCAGGGGGGGATGGGCATTGCCGCCGGAGCAAACATCAACCCTGAAGGGATTTCGATGTTTGAACCCATTGGTGGGTCTGCTCCAAAATATACCGGCAAACAAATCATTAATCCGATTGCCGCTATTTCCTCGGCTCAGATTATGCTCGAGACCCTGGGCGAGTCGACGGCTTCATCCTTGATAGAGGCGGGTGTTATTAAAGTACTGCGGGATGATCTCAAAGATGTTGCCGCAGGGAAAATGGGGTATACGACACAAGAAGTTGGAGATCTTGTGGCAGATTATATTATTGGGAAGGCAGACCATGTCGAATAAAAAATTTAATGTTGCCGTGGCGGGTGCGACAGGTGCTGTGGGAAATCAGATGATCACCTGCCTGGAAGAAAGAAATTTTCCGGTTAAGTCCATTAAATTTTTAGCATCCCGACGTTCTGTCGGGCGCAAGCTTGATTACAAGGGCAATGCAATACCTGTTGAGGAATTGAAGGAGGATTCTTTTAAAGGCTTCGATATCGCCCTTTTTTCGGCCGGTGGCGGTACCAGTGAAAAATTTGCCCCTTTTGCGGCCCAGGACGGATGCGTGGTTGTTGACAATTCAAGTGCTTGGCGAATGGATCCCAAAGTTCCGTTGGTGGTTCCAGAAGTGAATCCCCATGCAATTGCACAATACACCCATAAAGGCATCATCGCAAATCCGAACTGTTCGACCATCCAGATGGTGGTTCCACTACATCCATTGCACAAGAAATATGGGATCAAACGGATTGTGGTTTCCACATATCAGGCTGTTTCAGGAACCGGTAAAAAGGCGGTTGATGAACTCGATGCCCAGACCCGGTCGATTCTCAATTTCAAATCGTATGAAACGGAGGTCTACCCACACCCCATCGCTTTTAACTGCCTCCCCCACATCGATGTGTTTCTGGAGAACGGCTATACCAAAGAAGAAATGAAAATGCTCCATGAAACTAGAAAGATTCTGGAAGACGATACCATCGGGGTTACGGCAACCACCGTTCGTGTGCCGGTATTTTACGGTCATTCAGAATCGATTAACATTGAGACCATTGAACATGTTTCAGCTGAAGCGGTGAGGGCTTTGCTGGAAAAAACTTCCGGGGTTAAAGTCGTTGACGATCCGCACAACAACATTTATCCTCTTGCCATCGATGCTGCCGGCCAGGACTTGACACTTGTGGGTCGTATCCGTGAGGATGAGTCGATTTCAAACGGCATCAATATGTGGGTTGTGGCCGATAATATCAGAAAGGGCGCTGCAACAAATACAGTACAGATTGCGGAGATCTTGGCAAAGGACTATTTATAGGGAGTTTAGATTTGGAGCGCGTACCCATTACAAAAGAAGGCTATCAGGCCCTGAAGAAAGAACTGGATTATCTTAAAAGAGTTGAACGGCCCAGGAATATAAAGTCAATCGAAGAGGCCCGTGCTCACGGGGATATCTCTGAAAACGCAGAGTTTGAAGCTGCCAAAAACAGACAGGCATTTATTGATGGGCGGTTAAATGGATTGACATACAAACTATCCAGAGCAGATATCATCGATCCTCAAAAACTTCCAAAGGATCGCGCTCTATTTGCCAGTTCTGTAATACTTGAAAATGCCGATACCGGTGAAAATGTGCAATATCAGCTTGTGGGACCTGATGAGGCGAATATTGAGGAAGGACGCATTTCTGTGTCTTCGCCCCTGGGGAAAGCCATAATCGGGAAAAAACCTGGAGACGAAATTTCTTTGGAAGCTCCAGGTGGAAAAAGATACTATGAACTGGTGGAAATATTGTAATTTAAATTTTTCAAAACGATAAATGATACATAATAACGGAGGTTTTTCGTGGCGCGTATAACCATAGAAGATTGCTTGAAACGGGTTAAAAACCGTTTTTTACTGGTCAACATGGCAGCCAAGCGTGTAAGGCAGATCCGTGAAGGATCCGAATACTTGGTAAGTTCACCGAAGAACGAAGATATTGTCGTCTCCCTGCGCGAAGTCGCTGCGGGAAAGATCACAATTCAAGAAGAAAGAAAAGAAGAAGAAACAGAGGAACTTGTAGAAATAGAAGAAAATCTATAGGAGGCCGACACTTTTCTTTTGCCAAAGTACAGCTATGCCTACAAGGTGCTAAAAAGGAATATTGGGAAGGCGTTGCACCGGTATGATATGATCTCTGATGGGGATCGAATTTTAGTCGGACTTTCCGGAGGCAAAGACAGTTTCACTCTGATGTGGATGCTCAATGAACGCCTGAAGCGCATCCCCATAAATTATGAACTGTCTGCAGTGTATATCGATCCCGGATTTGAGGAAGGCTTCGGTGAACCCCTGGCCGAATATTGGAATAGAACAGGCCATGAAATCAAAATTGAGCATACGGATTACGGAATTTTAGCCCACAGCACTCAAAATCGTGAAAATCCGTGTTTTTTATGTTCCAGGCTGCGCAGAAAACGTCTTTTTGAAATTGCGGATGAACTCGGATGCAACAAGATAGCTCTGGGGCACAACAAAGACGACATCATCGAGACGTTGTTTATGAATATATGCTATGCCGGGGAGATCAGTACGATGATGCCCGCTCAGTCTTTTTTCCAGGAAAGATTTACATTGATAAGGCCCCTTGCTTTTGTTGACGAAGATGTTATAAGACGATTTGCAAAAGAGAAAAGTTGTCCGGATTTCATCAATCCATGTCCGACCGCAAAAGTTTCCAAACGACAGGAAATTAAACGGTTGTTACAACAGCTTTACACGAGCAACAAGAAAGTTAAAGGGAATATTTTCAGAGCCATGAGCCATGTAAAGACAGATTATTTGTTAAAATGAAAGATATTCAAAGTCAATTCGATCATCGCAACATTCCAATCGACAAAGTCGGCATTAAGAATCTTAAATATCCCATAACGGTGCTCGACCGGAAAAACAACATTCAGCACACCGTTGCTTCCATAAACATGTATGTCGATTTGCCCCACAACTACAAAGGGACTCACATGAGCCGTTTTGTGGAAATGCTGCATTTGTTCCGTCCGGAGGTCTCTTTAAAGAAAATTTCCGTTATTCTTGAAGAGATGAAAAAATATTTAAATGCAGCGTCGGCCAACATTGAAGTAACATTCCCCTATTTTATTGAAAAACAATCTCCCATCAGCAAATCCCTCGGTCTCATGGACTACGTGTGCAGTTTCTTGGGTTCAAGCGACCCAAGCGGCAAGATCGATCTCGTATCCGTGGTCGTTGTTCCCATATCTTCCGTCTGTCCTTGTTCAAAAGAAATCAGTGATGCAGGCGCCCATAATCAACGCGGTCAAGTCATGCTCAGCACGCGGTTTAAAAAATTTATCTGGATCGAAGATATGATTGAACTGGTAGAGGGAACGGCTTCATGCGAAGTGTACTCTGTCCTAAAACGTATCGATGAGAAACATGTGACGGAAACAGGGTACAACAACCCCAAATTTGTTGAAGATATCGTCAGAGAGGTTGCTGAAAAACTGAAACAGGACAGCAACATAACCTGGTTTTCCGTGAGTGCGGAAAATTTTGAGTCGATCCACAACCACAGTGCATATGCTTCGATTACCAGCGGAAAAGAACCCCATTTTTAATCCAGACTGTGCAAGAGTATATCCATAATTGGTTTCGGCGACTTCCCCGGCGTATTTACCAGCACAACAAATGAATACAACCTTCCTTCTTTATTTTCTATATAACCGGCCCGTGTATGGATACCGTTGAGGGTTCCCGTTTTATAGAAAGCTTTCCCCATTCTGCGCATGAGAAAATGATAGGGCGCAAAAACTTTGAGTATTTTGTAGAAACTTACCGCTGACATCCGGTTTTTTCTCGATATTCCTGAACCTTCCACAAAGCGGATATTATCGATTTTAAGAATATTTTTCGCATATGCTGATGCTGCCCGAACACCCTTTTCCAGGGTCCCCGGAGGACCGTATGCTTTTGCACCGCACGCGATGAGCAGCTGATTGGCCATAAAATTATTCGAATATTCGAAAAGTTTTGATATGACTTGCATCAATGAAAAACTGGAAGCATATTTAAAGATGAGTTTGTCGTTGTCTTTTTGAACCGTTCCTGGCCTTATCCTTCCGCTGAACCGTATCCCTTCTTTTTTTAAAAAATAAAAAAGAAGGTGGCCTGAATAAAGTGTGGTTTCACTTTTTTTAGACGAAAGTAGAATTCTGCCGTGATCCAATTGAGAAGCGTCGATTCTTTTTTGAACAAACGGCAATAGAGGGGTTTGGGGTTCGGCACTGACAAATTTTCCGTTGGGGTTGCGCTTGTAATTGACCGTGTTGAAATTTACACACAGGGCGCCGATGGGGGCGTTGTAGGGTTCATTTAACCGATTGACCCCGGGGATTGCGATGGGGGTTTTAAAGTATGAATCGTCGACGACCAGATCGTTAATATGATTAAATTCAATATCCGGTATGGATGAGAGATCGAGCGCAATTTCCGCCAAAACTTCTGAAATGAGAAGGGGGTCTCCATATCCTTTTACTTTGAGATTTGAATGATGGTCTTGATAAAACTCAGTGATAAATCGGTAGTCCGGCCCCAGATAGTGGAGGGCCACAAGGGCCGTAAATATTTTCAGGGTCGATGCCGGCACAAGATGAATGTCGGCATTTTTTGAAAAAACAATTCGTCCTTGGGGATCTGCCAGCAAAATTGCATCCTGATCTCCAATAAAAGGATTGAGGTCAGCGAGTTTTTTAGCATAAAGATGTTGGGTTGTCCCGAAATTCAATAAACAAAAAAGAAGTAAGAACCGGCATGTGGCGGCTGTAAAGAATGGTTTGGATTTTGATGACAAATGCATGGCGTAGATTCTTAATGACGATTACTTTTTGAGCGCCGGCTGCCCAAAATCTACCTGCTGTCCACAATAAGGGTCACCGGCCCATCGTTGATCAAAGATACATCCATCATGGCTCGAAATCGACCGGTTTCCACGGTGACGCCTTTCTGGCGGACCTGTTCAACAAATATCCGGTAGAGTCCGATTGCATGATCCGGAGCTGCGGCATTGACGAAAGAGGGGCGCCGGCCTTTTTTGCAATCTCCCAACAAGGTGAACTGGGAGACAACCAGCATTTCGCCGCCAGTATCCATCAAAGAACGGTTCATTTTACGATTTTCGTCTTCAAAAATTCTTAAATTTACGATCTTGTCTGCAAGGTATTTGGTATCATCGGTTTTATCGACTTTTGCAATCCCTAAAAGTACCAAAAGACCTTTGCCGATTTTTCCAATCATTTCATTTTCGACGGTTACAGAACTGAATTTAACCCGCTGTATTACGGCACGCATATTTAAACATCTCCGAAAAACTTCAATTTGCTGGAAATAAAGAGAAATTTTGATCTGGTGTATTTGTTTTCATCCTATTCCTCCAAAACACATTATTCAAGCATTTTTCCCAAAAAGGAAATTAGAACCGCCTTTTTAAAAACGTTCCCTGTGTGCGCATCAGGATGCCCAACTTGATTGTACAGAGACACCCTGATTTAAATCACGAACCCGGGTGTTGGGGTGTCTTGAAGGGATTGTATAATTTGAGACTTGATTTAATGAAGATTTTTATTCTATGATTCTCACAATCTCTCTTCTTCATGGAATACAATATCCTAAATTTAAAAAGCTGGAAATGCTTCAAAAGGCAAGAATCTTATGGTGAAAATAACCAAGGCGCTGCCGGCCGTTAAGAAAGATTTTCATATTATATTGGAGGCAATGTCAGAAGGAATTTTTGAAATAACTTCTGAAGGAAAAATTGTTTTTGCCAATTCTGCGGCTATATCTTTGTGCAATATCCCCAAGGAAAGGCTGTTAGGGTCAATTTTTGCCCGGCTTTTTTCAGAAGATGCGGGTCAAAGGGTGGCTGACCTTTTAAAAGCGCCCAACGAAAAATTGGAAGCACTAACGGTCGACTCTCCCCTTGTTCTCAACGAATATCTGGTTAAAATAAAAACATTATTTGGGGATAAGAAAGAAGATACACGTGTCGTTGTTTTAAGTGATATTACCGAACACGAACGGGCGAGAGAAATTATCCGATTGCGCAACCGCGAACAGCAGCTGCACACCCAGACAGTCCAAGCATTTACAATATGGTTGATCGATGAAGACACCGGAGAGCTGGTCTGCGAGCAGGCCAGCGGCGATTATGGCGAAACTCTGCGCGGTTGGCGATTGGCACCTGGTGAAGGTTTGGCCGGATGGGTGGTGCAGCACGGTGAAAGCTCGATTACTCCAAACACATATTCTGATAAACGACATTATAAGGAAGTGGATCAGGTCATCGGAGAGAATATGCAATCCATTCTCACAGTCCCTTTACATGTCAAGGGAGATACCATCGGTGTGCTCCAAGTGGTGGATACCGAAACCGAACGATTCGATAAAAACCATCTTGCTTTAATTGAGACCCTTGCAGGATCAGCGGCCATTGCAATTGAAAATGCTCGACTCTACGAAAAAGCACGTCAGGAGATTTCCATCCGCAAACAGGCTGAAGAGGCGCTTCGTGAGAGTGAGAATAAGTATCGGACCGTTCTTGAAGCAAACCCTGATTCAGTTATTGTTTATGACATGGAAGGGAAGGTAACTTATTTGAACCCCACATTTACGAAGGTTTTTGGATGGACCATAGGGGAATGTTTGGGCAAGAAAATGGACATGTTCGTTCCTGAAGAAAATTGGCCAGAGACCAATGAAATGATAAAAAAAGTCCTCGCCGGAGAAAATATAACGGGCATTGAAACGTTCCGGCACACTAAAGCCGGGGATATCATCCCTGTAAGCATCAGTGGCGCCATTTATCATGATCGCGATGGAAATCCTGTGGGCAGCGTGGTTAATTTGCGAAATATTTATGAACAGAAAAAACTGGAGGCTCAAATCCACCAAGTACAGAAGCTGGAGGCCATTGGCACGTTGGCCGGTGGCATCGCACATGACTATAACAACCTGCTTATGGGAATTTTGGGGAACGCATCTCTCATGACTTTTGATCTGGATTCCAATCATCCGCATTATGCAAAATTAAAAAATATCGAAAAATATGTTCAGAGTGGTGCAGATCTTACCAAGCAGCTTTTAGGGTTCGCAAAAGGGGGCAAATATGAAGTAAAACCCATTGACATCAATGATGTGGTCGGACAAAGTTCAGAGATGTTCAGTCGAACAAAAAAGGAGGTCAGAATTCATCGAAATTTTCAAGAAAATATATGGTCGGTTGAAGCTGATCCGAATCAGGTGGAGCAGGTGTTGTTGAATCTCTATGTGAACGCCGGCCAAGCTATGCCGGGCGGCGGAGAGCTATATCTTCAAACAGAAAACGTTACACTTGATGACAGCTATACCCGCCATTTTTCCGTCAAAGCCGGAGACTTTGTAAAAATATCCGTTAAAGATACTGGAATAGGCATGGATGAAAAGACCATAAAACGGATATTCGACCCGTTTTTCACCACAAAGGATATGGGCAGAGGCACCGGTCTCGGCCTTGCTTCTGCTTATGGTATCATCAAAAATCATGGCGGCATCATTAACGCAGACAGCATCATTAATAAAGGGACAACGTTTAATGTCTTTCTTCCGAC
>JAAXQD010000031.1 GCA_012974475.1 Desulfobacterales bacterium | reverse complement strand
ACACTATATATTGTATAATTTTGTTCCGATCCAAGCCGATTTTAAATTCATGATGCCTTGCCTTTATTAGTTCCGCATTTAATTTATTCAGAATGATGATCCGATCTCCTTTTCACACCGATGAATATTCTGATACCTATCCAAAAGATAAAAATATCATCCGCTTCAAAAACCGGTGATATGTCTGACAGATCCTGCTTAGCATTGATTGTTCATTTACTATCAATCATCGGGTCTGTATCATTTAAATGTTCTATTTTTGAATGATGATTTCTGAAAGAGGGGGAAGTTGCAGAATAGTAGTGGGAATTCATATACAGTATTATGTAAACTTATTTCGATAATTGTAAAATCAGATTTTAGAAACGACAATCTGCTAGGATACAAAAATCATTATATGATTTGATGTTGAGGTTAGAAAAGAGCGTTTACAAATTCAATTGGATCAAATTCCTGGAGATCTTCAATTTTTTCACCGACGCCGATATATTTCAACGGAATCTCAAGGTTGCTGCAAATGCTGACGACGATTCCGCCCTTGGCGGTTCCATCGAGTTTTGTAAGGGCGATTCCCGTGACGTCGATGGCATCGTTGAACTGTTTGACCTGGGACAGGGCGTTCTGACCGGTGGTGGCGTCGAGAATCAGAAGAACTTCATGGGGGGCTCCGGGAAGTTTTTTTGAAATGGTGCGTTTAATCTTTTTGAGTTCCTCCATCAAATTGACTTTTGTGTGAATTCTCCCTGCGGTATCGACCAGTACCATATCCGCATCCCTGGCAACAGCAGCTTCAATACCGTCATATGAAACAGCGGCCGGGTCCGAATTTTCTTTATGCTTTATGATGTCAACGCCGGCTTTCTGGGACCATATGTCGAGTTGTTCTATGGCCGCCGCCCTAAAAGTATCGGCGGCGACCAAGATAACTTTTTTTCCCGAAGACGCAGCTCTGGAAGCCAGTTTTCCGATGGTGGTGGTCTTCCCGACGCCATTGACGCCGATGACCATGATGACATGGGGCTTATCCGTAATTTCTCGAGTGGTGGGTAGTTCCGGACTCAGCAATTCCAGAATCTTCTCTTTAAGCATCGCTTTGAGCTCCTCGGGACCGGATATTTTCGAAGACTTTTTGGAAATGCTTTCGATGAGATCCTGGGTGGTCTGAACCCCAATGTCTGAAGTGATCAGAAGCTCTTCGAGTTCCTCCAGCAGTTCGTCATCGATTTTCCGGTTGCCGGCAAAGAGGTCGTTAATGTCGGTGGAAAGAAGCTTGCGGGTTTTTGAGAGACCGCTTTTGAGGCGTTTATAAAATCCCCCTGATTTTTCAGGAGCATCCGGATTGGGGTCCTGTTCAGCGGGACCCGGTGGTGCGGTCATCTCGTTTTCTATGTTTTCGGACGCGTTACCGTTGTTCTGTTCAAGGACTTCATCCCGAGGGTCGTCTTCGGCGTTCAATGCTTCCGGAACGTTGTCGGGCTTCTGTTCGGTGCGTGCCGCAGCTTCCTGTTTGTCTTTCTTTTTTTTGAACCAGTTCAATGCCATAATTATTCATCTCTAAAAATTTACAACTCAAAGATATCAATGTGATTTATTAAGGATTGGTGTTTCTGCCTAACCCATGGAATGCCGATGTGTAGGAATGTTGAATTTCAAAGGAAAGCGTTATTTGTAAATATTTTGTCTTCCTTGTCAAGAAGAATTTGGTCGATCTCCTGGTTCTTCAGTTTTCCGTCGAACCCATCGGGGTAACGGTCCGGCATTTTCGTCAATTCTCTCTGCGCTCAAAGTTCACCGACACCACTTTAGAAATACCCTTTTTCTCCATGGTTATGCCAAACAAGGTCTCGGCGAATTCCATGGAGCTCTTGTTGTGGGTTATCATGATAATCTGGGATTTTTCGCCGATAATTTGCAATAGATCGTTAAATCGGAAAACATTGGTATCGTCGAGGGAGGCATCGATTTCGTCCATGAGACAAAAATATGCCGGTTTTATTAAAAAGATGGAGAATATCAAAGCGATGGCGGAAAGGGCCTTTTCGCCGCCGGAAAGGAGGCTCATTCGGGTCAGTTTTTTTCCAGGCGGGTGTATCATAAACTCTACGCCGGTTTCAAGGGGATTCTCAGGTTCCGTTAGGATGAGCCGGGCCGATCCCCCTTCGAACAGACGGGGGAATACTTCCTCCAACTTTGTGTTGATCATATCGAAAGTGTTGAGAAATCGCTCTTTGGATATCCTGTTTATTTTACGGATGACCTTGTGAAGGTCTTGGATCGCTTTTTCAAGATCATCACGTTGTTCATTGAGGAAATCAAAGCGTTCTTTAAGCTGTTCGTACTCCTTTATGGCACCGAGATTAACGTCATCGATTTTTGCAATTTTTTTTCTGAGCCGGTTGAGTTCGCTTTCTATCGCATCTGTGGATAAATTTGTGTTGATGGCGGTGTCGTCAAACTCTGATTTAAGCACCGCCAGGGGCGTGTGATAACTTTCTTGCAGATGATTCGCAAGATTTTCCCGTTTGATGTGTCGCTGGGATTGCTCAAGCTCCAGCAGGCGTGTTTTCTGAAGGGTTTTTTCACGCTCATTTTGTATCACCGATATGATTTCGCCACTTTCTTTTAGTTTTGTGTCGATTTCATGATAGTCCGCTTCATCATTTTCAAGTGCTTGCTCGAGTCGCTTCATATCCGCATACAGGTCGGAAAGCCTCTGTTTTAATGCTTTGATTTTTTCTTTTAAACCGGCTTTCTTCTGTTCTTTGAGGGTAAGGTCCCCGGACAGCTGTTCTATTCTGTTTATCCCATCATTTTCGAATTCTTTGAGCCGTCTTAAACTGTTACTGCTGTTTTCCAGTTTGGCATTCAATGCCGTCAGGTTTAGCTTGAGATCCACAATTCCCTGATTGAACGCTTCCAGTTCAGATGAAACAACGCTGATTCGTTCAAGTTTTTCCGATACGAGGACCTGTGCATTTTTAACTTGCGCTTCGACCTCTGCCACCGCTGTATTGAATTTTGCAACTTCTTCATCAATATCACTCTCTTCACCCAGAAGCTGTTCGTGTTCAAGGCGGACAATCTCGAGATGCCGGAGGGCGTTTTTAAGATCTTCGGTGGCTTTGTAAAGGTCCTTTTCTGCTTCGACTTCATCCTGTGCCGCCTTGTTTTTGGATTCTTGAGATTTTTGCAGCGTGCTTTCGATATTCCAAACTTCAGACTCCAGGTCTTTTTGTTTGCGGCGGGCTGAATCGAGGTTTTGGTTTAAATCTTTAATTTGAGATTTGACATCCTTGAGTTCCTGTTTTTTTGCCAGGATGCCGGATATTTTGTCTTTGCTGCCGCCGACCATAATTCCCTGGTGAGAGATTAAGTCACCGTTTTTGGTTACAACGGTCTGCAGTGCGCCGTTGCTGTTAAACAGCGCCAAAGCTTCTTCCATGTTGGTGGTCACTGCCACATGTCCCAAAAGTGCTTCTGTGATCTTTTCAAAACCTTGTTTTACGGAAACATGATTCAGAAGTTTTTTTTGTGGATCAGGCCCGGTCTTCGGGTCTGACGATGTACTTTTGATCGATGAAACAGGGATAAAACCGCTGCGTCCCGATCGGGTGGTCTGAAGATAGTCGATGGTATCGAGACCGGTCTTTTGATCCTGGATAAGGATGTACTGCAAGGATTCTCCCAGCGCTGCTTCCACCGCGGTTCCATAGGTAGGTTCCGGTTCAACGATATCCGCCATCAAACCTAAAATACCATCATGGCCGTTATTTTCTACTGTGTTCGATGATACGGCGTCTTTATTGAGCCGGTGTCTTTTCATTACGGCCCGGACGCCACCCTTGTACCACTCGAAATTGTCTTCCATTTTCTTTAAAGTAGTATAGGATGATTTGGCCTTGTTTCGTTCAATATCCAATGTCTGGACAATCTTGACCTGCTCCCCAAGGGCCTTGTTTTTTTCTTGGAGGTGTTTCCGGGTGATGTCGATCTGTTCGTTCAGACCCTCGATTTCTGTTTTATATACCTCCAACTGGACTTGGGCCTTATTTTTTTTGTCCCTGAGACCGCCAACCTTTTTACCGGTGGCGGCTTTTTCTTCAACGATTATTTTAAGGCGTCTTTTGAGGCTTTCCTTGTTGCTGGTGGCGTTTTGATAGATGTTTTTGTATTGTGCCTCCCGGGCCACCAGATCCATCAAATTTGCTTTGCAGGTTTCAAGTTCTTGATTCAAAGCCGAAAGTTGATCTTTTATTTGTTGTTCAACCGATTGCTCTTTTTCGATGGTCGACTTTGCCGTTTTTATTTCATCATAAAGGGTGATATTTTGGCTTTCAACCTGGGCGACTTCGGCCATTAGCGCCCTGTTTTTTTCTTCGAGGGTTTTTCGGGCAGATTCGAGCTCCCCGAACTCGTAGGTGAGTCTTTTCACATCTTCGTGGAGGTGGGACAGATCATTTTCTGTTCGATCTATATGACGCTGTGTTTCGAATTTTCGGGATTTTTGATCGGCGATCTCCTCATTTTTTTCCGTTCTCTGGAGCTTGATTTTCTCAACTTCTGCATCGAGTTTTTTCAGTCTGGACGAATGTTCGATATCTGTATCTGTTAGACCTTTTAACAGCGCATCGGCGTCGTCGATTTTGCGGGTATATTCATCGTAATAATGGAGGGTCAGGTAGATATCGAGTTCTCTGACGCGTCCCTGGTATCTTTTATAACGTTCTGCTTTCCGGGCCTGTCGTTTAAGGCCGGTCATCTGACGGTTTATTTCAGCGATGATATCGGCAACACGCAGAATGTTCTGGTTTGTTGCCCCGACTTTACTCAACGCTTCTTTTTTGCGGGATTTGTACCGTGTAATTCCGGCAGCTTCTTCAATCAAAACCCGTCTTTCCTCCGGGCCGGCGTCCGTAATTCTGCCGATGTTCCCTTGCTGAATGACGGCGTAGGATTTTGAGCCCATACCGCTTCCCATAAAGACATTATGTATGTCCTTCAACCGGCAGGGCTGCTTGTTGATGAAGTAGTTGCTTTCTCCGGACCGGTAAAGACGTCTTGTTAACATGATTTCGGTAAAGTCTTTTAGTTCTTCGGGGGCAGTGCCGTTCTCGTTGGCAAGGATCAGTGAAACCTCTGCCATGTTCGATGGCGGTTTTCCGTTGGAACCTGAAAAAATTACGTCTTCCATGGATTTTCCGCGGAGCTGCTTTACACTTTGTTCTCCCATAACCCATTTTATTGCATCGACAATATTGCTTTTGCCACAACCATTGGGACCCACAACCGCAGAAATACCCGGAGGAAATTGAACACTGGTTTTTTCAACAAAGGATTTAAATCCGTTTATTTCCAGCTTTTTAAGTTTCATGCAATTAAATCTCCTGTAATATTTTCCTGCCGTTACCCATATTTTGTGTAAAGTTTAATCCCAAAAGAAATAGCAGGAAATCATCTGTTTGTAAAGGAAAAAACACAATGGAAGGTATAAATTTGCTTGTGTGAGTACAATATGTGGTGGGATATAAATTTACGGGCTCG
>JAAXQD010000015.1 GCA_012974475.1 Desulfobacterales bacterium | reverse complement strand
TGAAAACATCTACGGCGGTATGTGGGACTGTGAGCCGGATCCTGTGAAACACGCTCATAAGATGATCGCGCATATCGACAAAAAGCGCAAAGCCTTGGGTATCGACAAGGCCAGGGACAGAATCCTCATGGACATGGCGGATCGTCAGGCTCTTGATGCATAAAAAATATTGAGGCCAAATATCAGCAAGCTTAATCATTCACAAAGGTTGTAATGTTTGGTCGCAAGACATAACCATTGGATATAATATTATAAAGGGGCTTCCTAACAGAAGCCCCTTTTTGTTTGTTTAAACCCATTGTCCCATGCTGTTTTTGCAACTATAGGGTTTACAATCCGTATATATGTTGGTAGAAGGCATTTCAAAGCCTTCCGGTGAGTGATTTATGCGTCTTTGGCTGAAAAGCGCTTTGCGATGCGGCGCGTTCATTCCGTTGGGAAACAGCAACATCAGCATTTTTTACACCTACGATTTTCTGGGGTCCGGTTATGGATATTTTTCTCGACGGGCCGTCTTCTTCAACAGGATTCATCCGATCGTGTATGCCGAATATGACAACATATGAAAATACAAGAGATTACCGAAAAATTTGGAAATTTAAAGATTTTTGAAAAACGATGCATCAACGATGCGTATGCCGAGATTGTTTTTTTTACTGAACAGTTGGATCATTGGCGTAAAATTTTAGAAGATTCTTTAGGGCCTGCCGTAAAGCCATCCGGATTGGAGCCGTCAAAAAATCATAAAAAGGTTGCAGATGCCTTTGGGGGCATTTTTTTTAATCAGACATTGTTTCAAAAAAATTACGATGATATGATGGTTGTTGCGATGTTTTGGCCCTGGCAAAACGGGAATCAGGTGACGTTAAAGATTGCGGCAACAAGAAGAAAAAAATAATGACGGTCGGTGCGTCTCGACCACTATCTCTCCGTAAGCAACAAAGGATCTAAAATGGCATCCAAGCAAAAATCCGGGTTTTTTAAAGGTTAGACAGCATAACCTCCATGGACTAAAATACAATGATTGCCTTTCCGCAATAAAATTTCCCGCCGCCCCGTTGAGACAGGATCTCCGCTTTACACACACCAGGGGACGGAGTATTAAAAAACCTGATCGGCAACAAGGATCGATGTTTTGGACAATCAAATAAAACCCGAAGTGGAAAATACGGAACATTTGACCGGGCCGCACAAATTTGAAATGGAAAGCTGGATTAGCTGTGCACCGTTCGAGAGACTGCTCAATATGAAAATCGTCGAGGCCAGCGAGGGCCGGGCAACATTGACCATGCCTTTCTTTGTCGATTTTGCTCAAGGCGCCGGGCTAATGCACGGCGGTGCTTTGGTGAGTTTAGCGGATACCGCGGTTGTCATGGCCATCAAGAGCGTCATCGATCCTCAGACTCATTTTGCCACGATTTCTTTGGAAACGAAGTTTCTCTATCCGGTCAAACAAGGCATTGTTACCGCCCGAGCAAGAATTACGAATCAAAAAGAAAATATATTACACGGTCAGGCCACTGTATATAATGAAGAGGAAAGATCCGTTCTGGCGTTCACTTCAACCTTTAAAATGGCAAAAGACAAAAAAATCAAAAATATTGCCTTTCAAGACACGCTGGGTTCCGAACCCATTGGCTGAAGCAGCTTGGGTATCGTTATAGATTGACGGGTTGGAATCGAATCGGCCGGACAACTTTTCTTCCATCAAAAGACGGGAGGTAAAATGAAAGACGATTGGGCGGAAAAACTTTCTTGTGCCACGCATTGTTATCGGTGTGACCATAAATTAGATCCAAAGGATCTGAGAATTCTTTCTGTTTATGATCACCAGGCAATATGTATGGCATGCAAAAATGATGAACAAGAACGACCGGATTACGAAGAAGTTTCCAAACAGACCATCGGACAGTGTATGATCGATACGGAACTGCAATATGGGGACCCTGAGGGTTACTGTTTTCACCACTTTTATCCGTTCAAATGCTGATGTTTGAGAACATGGTCGATTTATTCTCAAAAGAATATATTTGAATGTAACTGCTTGCATTAACAGGCGTTAAAAGGAGTATTCCGTGAAACAAAATACGAGCCTTGAGATATTGAAGCAGGCGATTCTGCTCGAAAGAAGAGGCAAAGCCTTTTATCGGAAGGTTGCAGAAAAAACCGAAAGCAAAGGTGTGAGGGATGTTTTTGAAACCATGGCCGCCGAAGAACAGAATCATATAGATTTGCTCTCCGAACAGTTCAAGGCTTATGGTAAAGAAAAGAAATTCATTCCCGGCAATTACAAGGAATCAGACAGCAGCCGTGTGGCATCAAATGTTTTAACCCGTGAAATTAAGGAGAAAATCTCCGCCGCCGGTTTTGAAGCCGCAGCCATCTCCGCAGCGATATCCATGGAGGAACACGCCGTCAAGCTTTACTCGGAAAGTGCTGAAACCACATCGGACCCCGAAGCCAAAGCCTTATATAAATGGCTGGCGCGCTGGGAACGGGAGCATCTCGGCCTGCTTTTGGATATCGACAAAGCTTTGAGGGAAAAAATTTGGTTCGACAATCAATTCTGGCCCTTTTAATCTGAACCCTGTCTTCAAAATAACAGCCAAACAAACAGACACCTGGACGTCTACGAATCGCTGGTTTTCTTCAGGTCTACGGGAATCGTCGTCACGGGTACCGAAGAATTTTTCAACACCTTTTCAGTGACACTTCCAAAGCGAAAATGGCCCTTTTCTCCATGGCTTGCCATAATCACCAAGTCGATCTTTTCTTTGTCGATAAGCTTCAAAATTTCTTGGGCCGGATCGCCGACGGCAATATGCTTTATGTACAGTGGACACCCTTCCAGATACCTTCCACAAATCTGATCGAGACGTTTTTCGGCCGATTTGTTCGACCATTGCATCAGTTTGTCGATGTGGGTTCTGTCAAATTCTCCGTACCACGATTCGTGATGTGCAATATCTTCGATAACGTAAAGCACGTGAATCTCCGCACCGTATTGCATGGTCAGGGATGTAATATAAGGCAAAGCTTTTTTTGCGCTGCTTGAAAAATCCGTTGGCCACAGGACCTTTTTTACCTTTATCCCAGTTTCGTTTGTTTCCATGATAAGCCTCCTTTGCAAAAAATCACCTGGGAACGATTTAAAACACAAAACCTTCCAACTAAAATAACTACGATGGTGTCGTTGTAAAGTCTTGTGAAATCGAGATCGCGCCAGATCAAGTATATCAAAAAATTTGTGAAATATTATAAATTTGACTTAGTCACAGTCTGCATTATGTTAAATTAATAAATAAGATTTTTTGACCCATACGAAAAAAGGAGTGCTGAATCATGTATAATAAAAATGAATTGTGTAAAAAAATCATAGAATTATATCCGGATATCGGAGAATGCGGAATCGACGTAAACGTTGATTATGATGAAGAACAACAAACGTGGGTCGTAGACCTCAAAAAGGATCATCACGAGCTAAAAACGTTTCTCGAAGACGGTGACGCTGAATTGTGTTTGGAAGGGAAGCAATGTGTCGGTTTGGGAATTGAAATTGCGCAGCTCAAAGATAACATAAAATTATTATAGTGACAGATATGGTGAAAACCATCGATTATTACATAGAACGAGGAGGAGAACCATGGCATATACCTGTAAGAATTGTGGAGCAGTAGCAGACGAACCTGGACATTTGTGCAATCCCTGCGGAGATACGTCCGGTTGCAGTTTTTGCGGAACCCCCAGTGTGGATACCGGCCATATGTGCAAAGATAAACTAGGCGCCATGAAATATGTCTGTGGGGGTTGCGGCCGCGTGGCCATGGAAGAGGGCCATCTCTGCAAGCCATCTGCCATCGGTTGATGGGGAGGGAAACCATTGCACCTCAAAATGAGTAAAAAAATCGGTGTCCAAAAAAAACCGGCTTTCAGAGGTGTATGGATTCCGGGTGCGGGTGTCCTACAGCCTTTCTCAGAATAACATTCCGTTTTAGCCTCCGGCTTATAGAAATTGAGACCGCAAGCAATTCAATCTCGCCAGAGGCGGATAAATCGGAACATATTTTTGGGAACGGCTCTATGCGTTCAGCTTTCGGAATCCTGCATTGCTGAATATTGATCGTCGTTTCCAGCCGATCGGGTTCGTGGATCTTGTCTACAGCAGGGGGATAATTCGTTGGATATGGGTGTCAATGATGCCGAATATTTGCTGATACTTTTTGTATGATCCGCCCATGGGATCTACAATGGTGCGTTTGCGGGTTCCCTTCCCCGGCCAGGCGCCTAGAAGAAAAACCTTTTTGCGAAGCCAGGGGAAAAAGGTCGTTACGAATTTTTTATGAACAGGTTCCATGCATAGAATCAGGTCTGCCTTTTGCAACTCCTCTCCCACCAGAGATCGCGCCCTGTGTGATGAAATATCAAAACCAGTTTCTTTACAGACTTTTTGAGCATATTCGGTTGCCGGAATATCATTCAACCCGTAAATGCCCATGGATGAAACCTTCAGGTCGTTACGGCCCATTTCGCGCCATTTATGTCGCATAAGACCTTCTGCCATCGGGCTCCGACATATGTTCCCAGTACATATAAAAACGATGTGTAACATAGTTCAATATCTCTAAGATTCTACAACTTTTCGAATTCACTATTCTTCTAATGAAACTTTGTTCGTGCCACCAGTATGGAAGAATGGAATGCTGGGATATTGGGAATAAGAGCGGAAATAAATATAAATTGTTAAAAATTCCTTAACCCCATCATTCCAATTGGGGCGAATCCCCTAACTTATATCCATAGATCTTATTGAAAAACGAGAAAAAAAACTACCGCACAATTTTCAGTACGTTGGTTTTTTGCAGCTTGTCCCACAATGTTTTAATGATCGTTAAAGACGCACGATGTTCACTCAAAATTTTATCTCCGGACAGGGAACGACACGACTCCATCAGCGATTCATTGTTGAGCCAAAAACGGACTTCGTTTTGAATATTGTTCTGGAGCGACTTATAAAGATCGATCAAATTGTCTTCGGGAATATTTGCGATCATGGTTTTATCTCGTAAAGACAGTTTTGAAAGAAGTTTGTCGGCCGCTTCCTCAACGGTTTGGGGCAGGTTTTCTTTTTCCATTTCAGCCTGTCGTCGGGGGGTAACGGACAAAGATTCGTGTAGGGTGTCATCGATAAGATCCAGGTAGAAAACCGTTTCAAGAATATCGGCTGTGGCCTGATATATCAACGGATCTTTGCTGGCTCTGGGGCCTGCGACATTCAAAACCTCGATGTTATTTTCAATGATCCACGATTTGATCTTCCCAGCGGCTTGAAAGGAATTGGTCTTGTTTAAGTCAATGTGAAGCCAAGGCCGGTTATGAAAGAGGGCCATCTCCCGGGTATAGTCCGACCCGCCGGTGAGTTTGCCGTGGGATATAATCAGCGTTCCGTCGGAATCCACGACATTTTGTTCGGTCCTTTTATTGTAGTTGGATGTCTGTCTCTTATACACATCT
>JAAXQD010000141.1 GCA_012974475.1 Desulfobacterales bacterium | reverse complement strand
ACTTCACACTAAATTCTCGGTGCCTCGGTTTCCAGTTGATCCCGACGTCGGTATCAGGCAGGTAGATACCTCCATCAACTGGCATATCCGGGACCTACGCACCCACCGGATCGGCGGAATTTATCTGCCCAATACGCGCTGGTTCGAAGGCGAGGAGGCTACCGGCGAAACCAGAGAACGCTTTACGCTGCAACTGGCCGGTCTGGCGGACGTCTTTGTAAATGACGCATTCGGTTCCTGGCAGCCCAATGCCTCTACCTATGACGTCGCCCGGTATTTGCCAAGTTACGCCGGCTTTCTTATGCAGAAGGAACTCATATTTCTTAAGCAAGTTTTGGAGCCGGAGCGCCCCTTCGTTGCCGTGGTCGCCGGAGCCAAATACGACACCAAAATCGGTCCGCTCAACGAGATCTACAAAAAGGTTGACCACCTTTTGCTGGGCGGAGTTATCTATAATACCTTTTTGTGCGCCAAGTATGATGTTCGGGTGGCCGGGGTCGGCGAGGATGACATCCAGGCAGCCAAGGAACTGGTCCGGCAGGACCGGCAGAACAAAAAAATAGTGGAGCTCCCCTTCGTGGTCGAGTCAGATACCCTTGAGGGGCGTGTGGAAGGTAAGTTCCGGACGCTCGACATCAGAAACTTTAAGCCGGGGGAGGCGTACCGATACCTGCTCGACGTGGCCCCGGAATCTTTCGATGCTCCCGGAGTAGCTAACGTTATCAGCTCGGCCAAGACCATTTTAGTTAATGCGGTCATGGGGTTTACCCCGCACTTTTATGAGGGTTCCAAGGAATTGGATCAAACCATCGACCGGAACTGGCAAGCCCAAAAGCTCTACGGCGGAGGTGACACCCTCCAGGAGTTCAAGAACCTCAGTCCCGGCCTGTATCTGGCCGCCATGGATGACGCTAAGTATTATTTTTTCACCGGAGGAGGGACCGTACTCAAAGCCATCGAAGAAGGATCGCCTTACGGTCTCGAACCGGTCAAGGCACTGATGGAAAACGCAGTCAACCTGGCCCGAGGCTGAGAAACATCTGTGTAAAGGGTCTCCATCTGGGGCCGGGCCACAGTAACCAACTATAATAACAGCAAATGAAGAATAAAACAGTCCCTAAAATCGTCTTAAACGACGCTTTTTGACCCCAAAAAGGACCTTTTAAGCAAAATATAATCTCTTTAAATAATCCTTAGACCTGTTTATTTGCACCCAGAATTGTATGTTCAAGACAAAAAAACGGTTACTTTTAGAGCTCTTTTTAGGGATTTTCAGACACTTAGCCTGGCCCGACCCCCATTCACCAACTTCATTGTTTATTAAAATGATAACATCGCCTTTTACACCGCAAGCGTTTAGATGAACGGCATCCATCTTCTGGGGTTCTTCCGCTAAGTTATTGATGATCAGTATTTTCTGGTGGTCAAAAGCCCGAATATATCCAAACTTTCAGAAACAAGGCGCCCTATAAAAGTTGCAAGCGGCGCAATATCCTGCTCCACACTCCCGCTTTCCAACGCATCCATATAATCGTCTCGTTTTTCAAGTGGAATAACGGTCCAGGGATATCCGCCCGCAGCGAGCATCACGTTCATTAAAAATCTTCCAATACGGCCATTGCCATCCATGTACGGATGGATATATACGAACATGAAGTGCCCCAGAACAACACGCACCGATGGTTCCGGCTCTTCTCTCATCAAATCAAAGAATGCCGGCATGCAGTCTCGCACCGCTTCATAACGTGGTGGCACATGCATTGAGCGGCGGATATATACCTGGTCGTTGCGGTAGCCGGCGAGGTCCGCCGTCCGCAAAAGGCCTGCTGTTACGCTCGGTCCAAACATCTCACGGTACCAGTCACCGTGATCATCATCGCTAACTGCTCCGGGATTTTCACCCGCCAGTACCTTTCGTATGCTTTTCCGGACCGCCTGATAGGCCTGCCAGTACCCGCGTGCAGTTAAGGCATTACGGTGTTCGCGGTCATCCTTGTTTTCATCCGGATTCCACTCGCCACTGCGGACCCATTCGATCAGCTCAGGGCTGACCCGGTAGCCTTCAATGGACAACGAGTGATAAGCGTCCGTAACGTAAATGTCATCGACTGCCTTGAGATAGGCAGCGATGTCGGAAGACCGGCCAGGAGCGGCCGGAAATTGTTTGAGGATTGGTTCTCGCATCTGTTGCCACATTAGGCGAATACGGTTCACGTACGGCGACTGTTCGCGTGCCGGCAATATCAGATTGACGGTTTCCTCAAATGGATCTTTTTCACGAATGTCGTAGTCTGCGGCTTGCATTGTTTTGACAATATCGTCGGCAATACGGTCACGTCCGATATTTCGGAACGCACCTGCAAGACGTCCGGCAACCGTGGTTCGCCCGCCTTCAAGGAGCAATGCAAGCACATCAGATGCATCGCGCACCATGGCCAGAGCTGCGCGAGCGTCCGTCGCATTCTGTAAAAAGAATCCGGATCCGCAGCTCACCAGGGCAGCAAGTACAGAGAACAGGCGCAGGCCGTCCTTCTCTGCAACTTGTCCAGCCTCGGGCAGGGCCGCACGCGTATCGAATAACGACGTGTCATGCGGCAGCGTTGTGATCTTGTTTCGGGCCTTCGGTGAGCGTACAGGCAATTGGCGTGGAACCGTCATGTTCCCGACATGCAGCAATAGTGACTGCTCAGGAGAGAGGCTCCAATTCGTCCCAAAACGCTCCTTCAAATAGACTGCACAGAAGCCCCAGAACGATGCGTACCACGCCGTGCTCTCACCCGTGACCTCGTCCGGATGGACAGAAATATACCAGCCCTTCATGACCCCTTGCAAGAAGCCGTTTTTGACCAGGCGTTCACGATGCGTCCGGGTCAGATCACCTGAACGCACGGCGACGACACCACACTCTTGTAGTGCTCGCAGGACCTCAAGGGATTCGGCCAGTTTTTCATGTGGGATTGCCATAGCTTTCGTTCCTTCGTTAGATTTTTGTGCCGTACAATTTTTAGCTTTTGGTGCGGTGCCAAATTTAGCTTATTTGGACGTATCATGGTTAGCTTATTTTGTCGAGCTCTTTTTAGCTTATTCTGTTATAGGCGTGCTGTGGTACGTTCGGGCGGAGGTAAAGGGCAGTCCGCCACAAAGATCGACGGATAAAAAGTCAGAGATCCCCGGTTAAATCCGCCCTGGTTAAACAGAAAAAATAGGTTTAACTGGGTGAACTTAGCTTGTCTTCTTCGAAAAATTTAACCCCGGTACGATAGTAAACTACCTACGAGGCAGGCGGGAATTCTTTCTAATTCGAATAGACCGAATTTATGGATGCCGGGTATGGATGTATGATTCAAATTCGAAGGGAACATTGTGTAGAACGTTCTTTCGTGCCGCCTTCTTTGCACGAGCGAGCCAAACTTGACGAAAATAACGCCGTTGATTGTCCAATCAAGTCAGGGAGTTTGGTCAAGTAGAAAATGAGAATCAATATACATTGAATCTATTTCCGGTTCCTCAATCATCAAAAAGCTTGAGCTGCCGGTCGTCGGTGCTATGACTTTCTTTGTTCGGCGACGCATCGCTTTTCTTCTGTTTAGGGTGATTGGGCGATGTTTTGGTCTTGGATGATGCATCCGGTTCTGCCGAATCAAAAGTAATCTTTTGATCGCGCAATAAAGATGCCGGGATGATGAAGCCCTCGGGTGTTTCGTACAAGGTGAACATCTCGGCAATCTTAGGGTTGGAAAATTCGGGATCGCCGATCCACACATCACAGGTTTTCAGGATTTGGCCGGCCTTGTTGCCCACCGTAGATTTTTTGGTGCCGAAAAAGTCACAAATCTCGTCTGCCGTGAAGTAAACTTCATTGGTCGGGTCGAATAGGAAATTAATTCGTGCTATGGCATACACAATGGCTGCCGCCCAGATCTCCTGCCTTCCCCGTTGAATGGAGAGCTTGCGCATACGGCCGATCTTTTCGCACAGTTTAAGTGCCAGATCCGTGTACATATCGTTGAGCTTCTTCCGACCAAAGGCTTGGATCATCTCTTGAATCGCGGCCAACTGCCGGGCCTTGTCTTCCGAAGGCGCCTTTTTGGGGTTTTTTATCAAATTTCTTTCCAGCCCCAACTCGCGCCGAACCTTGTTTATCGCGTTGACACCGGCCTCGCTCATGTGGGGATCGGCGGCCATATGCAGCTCGGCATCGAGCAACAGGGCCACGACGCCCTCCCGGCCGTCCGTTGTTTTGACAGCCTGCCGCGGTGTCTCGCCGTCCAGAGCGGGAATGTTTTGATCGACCCATCCTTGCCAATGAACCGCCAGCATTTCGCCGATGTGACGACGCATTTCCGGATCTTGCATCAGCGCATTTTGATCCTGCGCATCCGTCTTGCTATCAGGCCCTGCCGCGTTTCTTTTGGAGGAAAGGGCTTCGAGCGATCGGATCTCGGTGGTTTTGTAAATTGCGGCGTTGCCCATTAACCGCTCAATCTTTTCACGCGCAACTTCGGCCCTTTGGGCGGAATTAACTTCCACTGTGAGCGTATGGCCATCGATGACCAGGTGGCCCAACAAGGTGTTTTCCAACGCCTTACTCCTTTTATGGCCTTTGCGGGACCACGGAATTTCCACGCGCAGAATGTGCCCCTTGGCATCCAACTTCGCCTCGGAACGCAGCCGGTCGGCGGTATCGGTGCTGCACAGGGTATGGAGACGCTCAAAGGCCAGCTCGGATGATTCGATCTTGTAATATAGGGTGTGAAAGATCAGCGGGTCTCCGTCGGTATTAAATAATTCGGCAGGACGCTGCAGGGTCTCGACAAGGTCAAAATAGATTTCTCGGATCTCACAATCATACTCATCCAGTATATCGGTTGTAATGGGTCGTTTGCCTTGTTTCAGCCATTTTCGAAATTGAATCAACTCCGGCTTTAGCCTTGGCGGGATCAAAAACTGACCGGAGCTTATCAGCATGCCCACGTGGTCAATCTTGATCACTTGACCGAAGAGAATATTCCCCGGATGGGTAGATTCCGATCCGGACCGTTCCAAAACGTCGGTCTGCTCTCCGGTAAAAATATCCTTTAACAAAAAGCCTTTGCCCGGCCGGCAGTCGATCACTTCAAAAAAACTGAAAGGTTGGCGGGAATGGGCCTCGATCAGCTTCCGCTCCATGGAATCGAGCCGGTCTTTTTGCGATGCAGCGTAAAACTCCGCAATGGTTTGGTCGGCCGGCCAATTCAGATCAAACGGTGTATCTTCGGGATCGTTAATCCAGTTAAAGAAAAACCAAGGCCAGAAAAGCTGCTGGTGCTGCTCAATGAAGTCTTCCTCCGGCGCTTCATCGGGCCAGACCGAAAATTCAGCCATGGCCACTGCCACAGCCGTCTCTTCAAAGAGTTCGACAGCGCGATTGTGGGTTTCACTGAGGCGCCTGTAGAGTAGGTCCACCGGCGCGGGAGTTGCCCCCAGACAACATTTTTTATACTTTTTGCCGCTGCCACACGGGCAGGGAGCATTGCGTCCATGCTTCATTGATCCAGCCTCCCTCATGTTTACTGGCCGGTATATTACAGATTCGGTCAGCTAAAGTCAATTTTAGAATGGCGATATCCGGCGAGCTCCGCCTATATCGAGAATGAGACTTATGCAAAATAATTATGTAAATTCAAAAATATGCACACATAATTGCCCTCGAACGGTCAAGAAAATTCTGAATACGGGTTGCGGTGCGAGGGTGCGCAAGTGTTGAAGTCCGGAATAAATTCTTCATGAGAAAGTAAGCCCGTCGATTCTCTTCGAGAAGACGGCATTCGGTGATCTTCACCGGCCATAATCATCCATGATTTCTGGAAAAGCGTGCACAGCATACAGAGGGATGTTGCATATTTTTCCGTCCTTTCGCAAATTCAGAAGCGTTGTCCTGAACAGCACAGAAGGGTTGAACTGTTTATCATAGGAAAGGAGGCGTTTGCTTTTTGGATTGACACCGGCCTTGGCTTCCAGTGGGTGAATGCCGCCTTCGATCTCACACAAAAAGTCCAGTTCAGCCCTTTTCCCCTTGCTGGTCCAATAGTATAGATCGATTTCTTTTTCCGATTTAAGTTGTTGGGCTACGTAGTTTTCTACAAATGCGCCTTTATATTCATTGAAAAGACGGGTGCCTTCAACCAGCAATTTCGGAGAAACACCTGCCATGGCCGCCAGGATGCCGACGTCCAGGGCAAACACCTTAAAATTGCTTGGGTTCATAAAGCCCTTCAAGGGAGAAGCGGCCGTGGAAACCTGATAGGATTTGTAAATGAGTCCGGCGTCTTCCAGCCATTGAATGGAGTTTTCGTATTCCCTGGCCCTGGCACCTTTCCGAACTGCTGAAAAGATGAACTTTTTATTTTCTCTGGACAAATGCGCCGGAATTGAATTCCACATCAGACCCAGCTTTGGAATGTCAGCAGTCGGTGCGTGTTTAGAAAAATCGAGCAGATAAGAATTTATGATTTCTTTCTGGCGGATCCTGACCTCAGCCAACTCTCCGGTTTCGATAAAGCATCGCAGCGGTTCCGGCATTCCACCGACAAAAAAATACTTTTTCAACCATTCCAGAAGTTCATGGTGAAACGGTGCTGGAAACGGCAAAACCTCTTTTTTGTTCTCGATCAACCGTCTTAATTCGGGTCGTTTTACAGCATCCAGAAATTCCATAAAGGTCATCGGGTATATATCCAGAAAATTCACTTGGCCCACAGGGAAAGACTTTGGGCGGGAAAGCCTGATACCGATGAGGGAACCTGCGGCAGCGATATGATAAGAACCCGCCTGTTCTCTAAAGTATTTCAGACTGTTCAACGCATAATTGGAAGCCTGTATCTCATCGAAAATGATCAGGTCCTGTTCAGGGGCTATTTCCCTTCCGATGTAAATTTCCAAATTACCGATAATGCTGACCGGATCCAGTTTTTGTCTAAAAAAATCGTCGAGGGCAGGATTTTCCTCAAAATTAAAATATGCGACCTTATCATATTCCTTGTGTCCGAATTTTTGCAAAATGTACGTCTTGCCTACCTGGCGCGCACCTTTCAATATCAGCGGTTTGCGCTGTCCGGACGTTTTCCACCTCAGTAATTTCAGATAGATATCACGTTTCATAATCCGTATTATAGGACCATCCGGGCGATGTTGTCAAGATTTTAAGGGCTTTATCGTGAATAAAACCACACTATATGCGCGAATAATGTGAAATTTATCTCTATTATCGAGTCAACAGTGTGAGAGCGTATTGCGGGGCGGTGTATAGGTGATCGAGGATTCCAATTAATCCCCAACGGTCAAGAATTTTCTGTCAACTTGTCGAAGATCCCGATTGAACGGGGATGTTGGTCGGAGTGAAACGGAGATCCCGTTTCAGCGAGAATGTTGAAAGAAGTTGCGGGCGACCTTTGCCATCCATAATCATCCATGATTTCTGGAAAAGAATGCACAGTGATGTTTTTTACTTGACAAGAACGAACGGTCGTACTATTTTATAGGCATGGCAAAAGGAGAAGATACCAAACTTACTGTTTTGGAAGCCGGTCTGGATATGGCCAGCCAGTTGGGCCTGGAGTGCGTGACCATCGGAAACCTTGCCAAGACAACGAATTTGTCCAAAAGCGGGTTGTTCGCGCATTTCCAGTCTAAGGAGAACCTTCAGATCGAGATACTCAATTACGCAGGGCAGCTTTTTTCAGAAGATGTCATTGTCCCGGCCCTTAAAGCCGATGCCGGCATTCCGAGAATCATGGCGCTGGTGGACAACTGGATTCAATGGACTTCTGAATTGACAGGGGGGTGCATTTTTGTTTCTGCCAGTGGGGATTTCAGTGACCGCCCCGGAAAGGTGAGGGATGTTCTGCTGCATCAACAGGAAGAATGGATCGATTGCCTTCGACGTATTGCCCGATCGGCCGTTGAGGCGGGTGATTTCAGGCAAGATATCGATGATGATCAGTTTGCCTTTGACCTCTATTCTCTGCTCCTCGGTTTTCATCTGTACTATAAATTGCTCGACGACGCTGAAACCAGAAAACATGAGGAAACCGCACTCGTTCGCCTGCTAAATAGTTACAAACAATAAGGGAATCATATGGCAAAAAAACTTATCAAAATGAAACCGACAAGCACGAACGTTCGTTATATTAAGGCCCGGCAAAGGGGCACGCATCTTCTTTTGACGGCATTGTGGCATCTTGCACCCGAGACGACGAAAAACATCCTGCTCAAACGGTTTTTTAAACCGTCGTCCTATCCGCTGACCCCTTTGGAACGAGAATACCTCGAAAAAGGGACGCCGTTTCGTATTCATATTCACGACCAAGAAATTCGATACTGGAAATGGGGGCGCGGACCCGGCATTCTTTTTGTTCACGGGTGGAACGGCCGCGGGGTAAATTTCGTCTATTTTTTCGAGGCGCTTATTAACGCCGGATACTCGGTTGTCACCTATGATGCGCCCGCCCATGGCGTCTCGGACGGACTGGCCACCAACTATTTTGAACTTTCCGATGCCGTAAGATCTTTTTTGGATCCGTCCCGTAGCTTGGATATTCAGGGGGTTATCGCCCATTCCCTCGGTGCATCCGCGGTGATCAATTGCCTTTCAAAAGATAAACCGCCGGTTGATGCCGTCCTGATCGCTCCGGCGCTTAAGCTCAAAGAGATTTTGTTCAATTCTTTCAATCACCACGGCGTACCCAAAATCGTATATCAAAACCTGATTGCCCAGATGGAAGCAGACTACGGATACGATGTGCATCAAGACAACCCGTATCACCTGGCAAAAACCATCTCATCCAAAATGCTGATCGTTCACGACACAGATGACCGAACCATCCCGTATCTGGATTCAAAGATACTTGCTGAAAAAACAGACACGGTTGTCCTGCACACCACCCAAGGTTTGGGACACAAACGGATTTTGAGAGATGAAAACGTCGTAGACTTCATCACAACCTATATTTTTAACGGACAAATACAGCG
>JAAXQD010000096.1 GCA_012974475.1 Desulfobacterales bacterium | reverse complement strand
TGAAAATAAGGTCGAAAAAACGCAAAACTCTCATTTTGCTATTTTTGAATACACGGCGCACCTCCGAAAATCCTTTATTTTTATTTAAAAAAGGTTTAATTTAATTATATTTGCTTAATCTGTCAACTGCAACCTGAAATTCGAAACCAAATAGACACCCGGCAAAATCAGTCCATGAATCCTTTTGCATATCGAACAACAGGTCTTGCCATCAAGACACTGGCCGGACTTTCAAAGGCAAACATACGGATTCACGAAAGGGAAAACATTCCCGAAGGTTCTGTCATATTTGTTGTGAATCATTTTACCCGGATCGAAACCCTTCTCCTTCCATATCATATTCATAAGCTGGTAAAAATTCCGGTTTGGTCTCTTGCCGATTATCAATTTTTTGAAGGAACGCTGGGTGCTTTTCTCGAAAAGGTGGGTGCAGTATCCACCCAAAATCCCCACCGGGACCTTCTCATTATCAAGAGTTTACTCACCGGCGAAGCCAAGTGGATCATTTTCCCCGAAGGCCGTATGGTCAAAAACAAGAAAATCGTTGAAAAGGGGCAATTTATGATTTCTTATGCCGGCGGCAAACGCCCGCCGCACACCGGGGCTGCCACGCTGGCACTGAGAACCGAATTTTATCGCCAACGATTACGGATCATATTGGATGAAGTTCCTGAGGAAGCCCAACGGTTGATAGAACGCTTTCAAATCGATTCAATCGATGATGTTTTGGCCGGCAACACCTGTATCGTTCCGGTAAACGTTACCTATTATCCACTCAGGGGCCATGAGAATGTGCTCAGCAAGCTGGCTACACGTTGGATAGATAATGTCCCGGAACGCATGCTCGAAGAGATTATGACCGAAGGGAGTATGCTGCTGTCCGGTGTGGATATGGATATTCGGTTTGGCAAACCCATTGAGATCAAGTCATTCATGGAACGTTCGGCCATCCAAAAGGATATCACCTCAAAACGTCGCATCGGTTTCGATGACCCGATTCCTTCAAGACAGATCATGAGAAATGTTGCGGTAAAAGTTATGCAGCAATACATGTCGGCCATTTACAGCATGACCACCGTGAACCATGATCACATTTTTGCATCTCTGTTAAAACTGATTCCGTTTAAAAAAATCGACAGGTATGACCTGAGGCGAAGGGCATTTTTTGTCGTTACGGACAACCTTGATGAAACAGGAGTATATCTCCACGACGATCTCCATTTAGATCAGACGCATCTATTGATAGACGACCGTTTCAACAAGCTTAAAAACTTTGTCAAAGTTGCCGAGGAAAAGAGAGTTGTCAAAATAAAGAACAATTCGCTCATAAAGGATACTTCGAAATTTATGCCATCTTTTGATTTTCATCGTGTTCGTATTGATAATCCCGTTGCAGTTATTGCAAATGAAGTTGAACCCTTGATAAAGCTCCAGCGCAGGATAAGGCGGTATGCATGGATGCCGGGCTTCTGGTTGAGACGGCAGATTGCCGGGTATCTGATGAAAAAAGCGACGGATGAATTCGATCGAGACTATGAAAAGTATTATATAGAAAAAGAATCAAAGGAGAAAGATGTCGGGAAACCGTTTCTCATTAAAGGAACATCCCGTAATATGGGGGTGGTTCTGGTGCACGGATATATGGCCGCCCCTCTCGAAGTCAAGAAGCTGGCCGAGTATTTGGGGCGAAGGGGATTGTGGGTTTATGCGCCACGATTAAAGGGGCATGGTACTGCTCCGGAAGATCTGGCAATCAGACCCTATACGGATTGGGTGTCCGCGGTTGAAACAGGTTATGCCGTTATGAGCCACCTGTGCGAGCAGGTTGTAGTGGGCGGGTTTTCCGCCGGAGCTTTACTGGCACTGGAACTGGCGGCAAGAGTAAAAGGGATCATGGGTGTTTTTGCCGTTTGTCCGTCCATGAGGCTTCAGGACTTTTCCTCGAAATTTGTACCGGCGGTCGACGTGTGGAATCGTTTGATGGAGCGGGTTCGCCTTGAAGGGGCTAAAAAGGAATTTGTTGAGAATGAGCCTGAAAATCCACATATTAATTATTTCCGGAATCCGGTCTCCGGGGTGTTGGAACTGGAGCGACTCATGGAGTCCGTAGATGAAAAATTGCCCGATATTCAGATACCGGCACTTGTGGTTCAATCCCTGGGAGATCCGGTGGTGAAACCTAGCGGATCTCGACGGGCTTTCAAACGTATTGGATCCGAAGATAAATCGTATATCCTCTTTAACTTTGACCGCCACGGCATTCTATTAGGCAAGGGCGCAAGCAGAGTCCACAAAGCGGTCGGAGATTTTATCGAGACGTTAAATTTACCCTGACTTTGTATGAAAACATGACAGATGTAGAGATTTCACAGGTGGAGCCCGATTCGTCCATTTGTCCCGGGCATACTTGAATTTGGGGCACCCTCGGCATTCGTTCAATTAAGGTTGAACATTATGAAAAATTCCGGATAAATTTTCGCGAGAGATTCAAATCAGCTTTCTTTCCCGCAACTTTTTGATGATCTTTGCACATACTTCTTCTTGGGTTAGTTTCAAGCAGGTCAACGTGACGTCTGCACACTTCGTATACAAAGGATAACGTTCATGGAACAGGTCTGCGAAGCTCTGATCCGGGCGTTTTGCCAGACCTCTCGTATCAAAATCGATGACCCGCGACTCAAGTGTGGAGAGATCCACGTCAAGAAAGACCATGAGACCGTTCGACTTCAAATGCATCATGGCGGCATGACTGTATGCCGCGCTTCCTCCGGTGGCGATGACGTAATTCCGGCAGTTAAGCCCCAAGAGAACGTCCTCTTCGATCCTGCGCAAAGCCAAATGGCTTTCCGTGTCAACGATGTGTTGCAGGGAACGGCCGGCTAATGTCTGGATCAGGACGTCCGTATCCACAAAGTCGTATGATGTCATCTTGGCCAAAATGACGCCCACCGTACTCTTGCCCGACCCGGGCATTCCGATGAGCACGATGTTGGATAAGTTCTCAGCCATGATTTACTTTTTAGCCTTTCGCGTATACGATCCTGTGCAATGCCGTATAAGGGAAGCCATTCGATGTCGAGTGGCTTTCAACCCGGTTAGTAACCGGGGCGTAAATCCCTTTTCATCAGGGCTGCATGGAGCTTCAGTTATAATATTTTTACGAATAGTACTTTTGGATCATCCGGGTAATTATAATCCAAGGTGACCGAAACATCGAACAGCTGCCCATTTCCCGGTTCTATCTGAAACCCCATTTTTTTATGAAATTCGATGGATCCTTTGTTTACAGGGGATGTACAGGCCCGAACCATGGCCCGATTGTTTTCTTTGCTTATTTGGAAAAACCGATGATACAAATATGCGCCGAGACCTAATCCGCGATATTTCGGGTGAACGCCCGCAAAGTGTATGTAGCATTCATTGGTCTGAGACTGAGATAGAAAGCCGATTAGAAAAGCGATTAATTCATTTGTCCGATCTTCAATGACAAGGGATGTATTGAAAAAATGTTCAAGAAATAGTCTGGGAAGCATGGATGTTAAGTCCCGACCATCCCACCAGTCCTTCATTACCTTTATAATTCTTGGATGATCTGACGGTTCACTGTATCTGATACTCACCCCGTCGGGCAATTCGGATTTTTCAGTATTCTTCATTTATATCCACTCTTAAGTAATCGCGGGTATTATATGAATTTAGCACTGCCCTTTTAGCTCTTTTAAAAAAACTTAAGTCAACGAATAGGAGGTTTTGAAATAGCTTATGGTTTTTTGTGTTTTATCTTTCCGGTTTCCGTCTGACAAGAAAAAAATATAATCCCGAGCTTCGGCACCTCATAGCCACGAATAAAACCCGCAACCTGGCATTGAAAAAAGTTCGAGATGCAATAAACATCCGGACGTTTTTTGTGGCAAACAAAGACGGTATTTTTGACACGCGACGCATGAATTTTTCAAACTCGACTTTCAAAAAATTAGATTTTTACACGAATCAAGGGGAACCCCTATTGAAATACCACAATGTGTATTTAAAGCAACAGCGACTCAATAAAGTAATATATTGATTTATAAACAAATTCAATCTTAAAAATAATAAAAAATTATCTGGGGGAGTAATAAAAAATATTTGGGTTGCAATCGACAAACAAGGCATTATGTTATCGGAAGATGGGGATAAACGAACAAAGATTTCCGTTCGATTTAAACCGATTATTATACGATAGTGTTCCGTTCTTTTTTTGAAAATCCGCTGACTGCTTCAGACGTGAAGGTGGGAAGCCAGGAGTTATATATTCAGAGAGGTAGCCGATATGAAAAAATTATACATCTGTATACTGGTGCTGTTTGCGCTGATGTCGTGGCAGAAGCATACCCCGGAAGTATACGCCCTTGATGGCGATGCCATGGAGTATTTTAACCTGGGATTGAAAAGCACGATGGCCAATGAAAAAATCAATTATTTTACCACGGCCTTGGACTTGAATCCGAGGCTCGCCCCTGCCTATGAAAAACGAGGATTGCATTATTATTTTCAGGAGAAATACGACAAGGTCATTGAGGATTTTACGAATTATATCCGACTGGTTCCCGATAAAGCCGATGCCTACCGGATGCTGGGGATGGCTTACCTCAAAATCGGAACCCATGAAGAGGCCATTGTCAACTTCGACAAAGCCATCAATTTGGGACCAGATATGGGTGCAGCCTATAGTTACCGGGCCGAGGCCTTTCGCAAGAACGGTCAACTGAGCGAAGCTCTCGATGATGCCCAAAAGGCCATTGCCCTGGGAAGCGATCTCCAAATTTTGTCCGACGTTTATAGAACCAGGGGCAAGGTTTACCAGGAGTTGGGTCAAGATATGTCGGCCAACGCCAACTTCAAAAAGGCGGTGGAAATCGATCCCAGATACATCTTCTACCGCTATATATCAGGATATGCCGACCTTGAAGATGTCGGCAAGGCAGGCCTATTCGGTATGATCGGAATAGCCTTTGTGTTTATCTTCGGCTTTAAGTTAAAGCCTCCCCGAAGAGACGAATAACCTGATGTGCTTAGGCGCCATTTCAAAACCTCAAAATTACGCGAACGAAGGTTTTGAAACAGCGTCTAAACCTTTCTGTTAAATACTTTAACCCTAATTGATTGCAAACAAACTGGGAGAAATATTATAACTGCTTAGTTTTTTATATTTTTTGTAGATACCAATGGCAGGGCTTTCAGCGTAAAAGGTTCCAACAAGTGTTTAACATTCATCATATCCCTCCTCTTTGAGCCCTAACTCCGAGTGATAGTGATTCGGAAATTCGAGTTGGTCGGAGGATCCCGATTTTATCTCTCGGTGAGAATTTTGCGCAGCACGTACTGGAGAATGCCGCCGTTGTCGTAGTAATCGACATCGATATCTGTATCCAGACGGGCAATGACTTCAAAATTAATCTCGCTTCCGTCTTCCTTCACGGCCTTTACAGGTAGGACTTTTCTCGGATGCATATCTTCAATTCCGGTAATGAAGAAGGTTTCCGACCCGGTTAAGCCAAGGCTATCCACATTCTCATTTTCCTTGAATACCAGCGGCAGTACCCCCATTCCCACCAGGTTGCTTCGATGTATCCTTTCAAAAGATGCTGCCATCACTGCTTTTACACCGAGGAGTGCGGTGCCTTTGGCGGCCCAGTCTCTGGAAGATCCTGTGCCATACTCTTTGCCGCCCAGGACCACCAGGGACTTTCCTTCATCGATGTATTCCATGGCGGCATCATAGATAAATTTTTCTTCTTTGTTCGGGAACTTTAAGGTGAAACTTCCTTCCTTGGGGGACACCAGCTTATTTTTAATGCGGATATTTCCAAAAGTTCCCCGCATCATGACTTCATGATTTCCTCTGCGGGATCCGTAAGAATTAAATGTTTCAGGGGTAACGTTCTTCTCGATAAGATACTTTCCGGCCGGATAATCCGGTGAAATCGCACCTGCCGGAGAAATGTGGTCTGTGGTCACTGAATCGCCGAGAAGCAAAAGCACGCCGGCATCATCCACATTCGAAGGTTCTAATCGGTCAAGAGTGAAATCTTTAAAAAACGGCGGTTTCTTAATATAGGTGGACACTTCATCCCAGCTGAACGTTGCACTTTGGGTGACATCAAGGGAATGCCAGAATTGATCCCCATCAAAGATTTTCCCATATTCCTGCTGGAAGAACTCTTTGCTAACATGTTCTTTGACCAGGTTTTCGATCTCATCCTCGGAAGGCCAGATGTCGTTCAGGTATACCGGCTGGCCGCTGTTATCTAACCCAAGCGGTTCCACGGTTAAATCGATATCGATCCTTCCGGCGATGGCAAATGCCACCACCAGTATGGGTGACGCCAAAAAATTGGCTTTGATACTCTGATGGATTCTGGCCTCGAAATTCCGATTTCCGGAAAGAACGGATGCCACAGTGAGGTCATTTTCGGCGATGGCTTTTTCTACTTCAGGATGCAGTGGACCGCTGTTTCCGATGCAGGTTGTACACCCAAAGGCTGCCAGATGAAAGCCGAGGGTCTCGAGGTACGGCATCAGGGCGGCGGCTTCCAAATATCGACTGACCACTTTGGATCCAGGCGCCAGAGAAGTCTTAACATACGGCGGAACTTTCAAACCTTTTTTTACCGCATTTTTGGCCAAAAGCCCTGCTCCAAGCAGAACATAAGGGTTTGAAGTGTTCGTGCATGAGGTGATGGCGGCGATAACGATGTTCCCGTCTCCGATGGCCGAAGGCTTTCCATCGAGATTTAACTTGCAAGCTGCCGACTTTATGGGCCGGCAAACCGATGCCCGGGCAGTTTGGCAGCCGGATTCATCGTGGAATGTAGATAGCGAGCTCATATCCGCATTTCTGTCATATTCACATCCCAGTATCGCTGCAAATTTGTCCTTTAAAGCCTGCAGCTCGATTCTATCCTGGGGTCTGGCCGGACCGGCCACTGAAGGTTTCACGGTGGAAAGATCGAATTCGATCACTTCGGAGTATTCCGGTTCTTCATCACCGGTGTAAAAAAGACCTTGAGAACGGGTGTAGACATCCACAAGGGCGGAACGATCCTCTCGATTCGTTAGTTTAAGATATTCAACGGTCTTTTCGTCCACCGGGAAAAAGCCGAGGGTGGCACCGTACTCAGGCGTCATGTTTGCGATGGTGGCCCTGGCAGGAATCGTGAGTTTCTTCATTCCCGAACCGAAAAATTCGACAAATTTTTCAACCACGTTGTGTTTCCTGAGTAGCTCGGTGATTACCAGTACGAGGTCGGTGGCCGTAATGTCTTTTTTAAGTTCCCCGACCAGCCGGACGCCGATGACCTGGGGAATCGACATGTAGTACGGCTGTCCCAGCATGACGGCTTCTGCTTCAATGCCGCCGACGCCCCATCCCATTACGCCGATTCCATCGATCATGGTGGTATGTGAATCCGTACCGACCAGGGTGTCGGGATAGGCTGTGCATCGGCCGTTCTCTTCTTCGGCCATTACCACCTGTCCGAGATATTCAAGGTTTACCTGGTGACATATCCCCGAGTTGGGAGGTACCACCTTTAGATTGTCGAAGCTTTTCTGGGCCCATTTCAAAAGTGCGTATCGTTCCCCATTCCGTTCGTATTCTTTTTCTACATTCTTTTCTAAAGAATCTGCTGTGCCGTAGGAGTCTACCTGAACGGAGTGATCAACAATCAGATCCACCGGGACCAGCGGATTGATTTTCATCGGATCTCCCCCAAGGTCTTTTACAGCGTCCCGCATGGCGGCCAGATCCACCACCGCAGGCACGCCGGTGAAATCCTGCATTAGGACCCGTGCCGGATGATAGGGTATTTCCACGGGCCGGTCATACTGTTTTTGCCAGCGCGCGATGTTGATCAGATCTTCTTTTTTAACCGTCCGTCCATCGAGTTTTCTTAACAGATTTTCCACCAGAATTTTTATGGAAAAAGGGAGTCTTTTAATGTCGGCGATCCCTTTTTGTTCCAGCAGCGTGATATCTGAGATGGTGTATGATTTGCCTTCAACGTTTATCTGCTTTAAAAAGTCTTTCTTATCCATAATACCTTTTCTCCGATGCCTGTTTTCAATATGTTTAAACTTTAATGATTTAGATATTTAAAACAGCCGGTTTCAAACGGCTTCACGGTTGATTGAGTTCAATTATACGTGAAGCGATATTATTTTCAAGAGATTATTGGGTTGTCCTGAACTCAGGTTTCAATAGATCCGGCTCAGGTAAATCCCGAACCTGCGGTGCAGGTGTAGCAGTGGTCGGCTGTGGCAATATGACTGTGGGGCGGTGGCGGGCCTGACATCTCAGAGACGTGGATTTTATGTCCTCCCATGAAAAGCTCCCTGGCAAGATTAAAATCACAATCGTAAAGATAACCGTCCCAGGAGACAGAAACCAGGGATCGACACATCAAACCGTCGACCGAACACGGATTGAAACTCGAATAAAGCTTTCCCATATAGTTGTCCAAATTGTTCGTTTCGACCAGCCACTGGCGGAACCTGCCCAGGGGCACATTGGCAAAATTAAACAGGTTGTTGAAAACAATCCCCCATTTTCTTTTCAGAACCTGTCGGAATCGCTTTTCTGTTTGAGCCTGATTGGGCGGGAGAAACGCGCCGGTGGGGTTGGATACCAGGCTCAGCTCCAGGCCGGAACCCTCGTGGCCGTACCCCATGGCATTCAGCTTTTTAAGGGCATCGATGGTTGTTTGAAAAATACGGTCGCCTCTTTGTGAATCGGTTTGGGCTTCATTCAAGGAAGGAAAAGAAGCCACAATTACGATACGGTGCGCTTTCAACAATTCAAAAAGATATTCTCTTCGTCCGTCGTTCAGGGCTGACAGGTTTGAGCGCAGCATTATTCTGGGGCATAGAGAAAAGACTTCTTCTATCATCATGCCGATATTGGGGTTCAGTTCAGGAGCGCCGCCTGTAATATCGATGGTTTCAAATTTGCTTCGTTGCGCGTATGATATGATTTCTCTTATGATTCCTGGATCCATATTCTCTTTGCGCCCGGGCCCGGCATTAAGATGACAGTGTCCGCAGGTCTGGTTACAGCGGATGCCGAGATTAACCTGTAATGTATGGGTGTTGTTCCGATTTAATTGAAGGCCATGACGGGATAGCGTTCGGCTGAAAGGCTCAATACCGCTATGTTCTATCGATGATATATTTGATGTGTGCTCGTTTAACATTTATCCAACCGAATGTTGTCTGTTCTACATGGTTATTTTTTCAGCAATGTTGCGCATCTGAACGCCGTGAACCAGCGATGCACCGCCTCGAATGGCCGTGGCAACGTGGACGGCTTCTGTCATTTCAGCCATGTTGGAGCCTTTTTCCAAACAGTCTTGTGTATAAGCGTCGATGCAGTATGGACACTGTACGGTATGCGCCACCGCAAGGGCGATGAGGGATTTTTCCCGCTCCGTAAGTTCGCCTTCTGCAAATACGGCACCGTAATACTCGAAAAACTTCTGGGCCAACTTGGGTGAATCTTTACCGATGTCTTCAAATTTCGACAGATCTTCAGGCTTGTAGTATGTTTCCATCGTTGTATATCCTTCCTGTTAATTTTATATAGGGTATGATACCGCTATGAGCGAAAGTTTAAATTCTCTCTGCATCCTATGTATCTCCGGGTCGATTATTCCTTTCATTGCGTATCATCGGTCTTCAGGGCCGCAGGCCCGCCCTTTAAGATTGAAAAAGAATTTAAGTCCTTTCTTGATTTTCTCTGAAAAAATTTTGGGCGTGAAGAATGTTCCGGCGACCTTTTTATTGATCTCTCCGATGGTGGGGTAGGGATGCACGGCCGCTGCCAGCGTAGAGAGTTTTACCTTTCCATTAAAAACCGCCACCCATTCGCTGATCAGATCTCCTGCATGGGGCCCCAAGATCTGAACGCCGATGGGCTTTTCTTTCTCATCCAGAATCATTTTGATTCTGCCGATCTTTTCACCTTCTGCAAGGCTGCGATCATTGTCTTCAAACGCCTCGACCCAGATCGAATAATCGATCCCGGCAGCTCTCGCGGTTTTTTCGTTCATTCCGATACTCGACAGTTCAGGATCGGTATAGGTGCACCACGGCAAATAGGTGTAATCGGTTTTTCTGGGAAGATGGAAAATTGCGTTGCTGACGATAATTCCCCCTTCGTATCCGGCCGCATGGGTGAATAGAAAACCGCCGCTAACATCTCCTGCAGCAAAGATATGCTTGTGATTGGTTCTCAGCCTTTTGTCCACCACAATGCCGGTTCTGCCTGCTTTTACACCGATGTCCTCGAGGCCCATGACATTGGTGTTGGGTGTTCTTCCCACCGCAACCAGGAGGGTCTCTGCTTTTAGGCGTCTGGTCCTGCCGCCCGGGTCTTTGATGGTTACTTCTTTTTCCTTGCCGAGGTCTTTGACGGCTTCAATCGACGAATTTAAATGAAATGCGACACCTTCGGACTCCATTACGCTCTGGATCGTATCGGCCATGTCTTTGTCCTCTTTGGCCAGAATCTGATCGCCCCGGTCAACAATGGAGACTTTTGTTCCCAGACGGTTAAATGCCTGTCCCATTTCGCTTCCGATGGGGCCACCGCCAAAAATAATCATCGATTTCGGCAAATGATCCAAGCAAAAAATTTCTTTGTTGGTGATATAATCGGTTTTATCCAGGCCGGGTATGGGGGGAACAAAAGGGGAAGATCCGGTGGCAATCACCCAGTTTTTGGCCGAATACGTTTTTCCGTTTAGACGAACCGAATGCTCATCGATAAACTTTGCATTTCCGAATTCAACTTTTGCGCCCAGACGGCAGAATCTTTCTTCGGAATCATGCTTTTGAATGACGTCTATCACGGATTTGATTCTTTTGGATACATGTTTAAAATCGACCGGAGGTACGTTTATTTGAGGAAGGCCGTATTTTTCGGCGTTTTTCATCATGTGGTAAACATGGGCCGTTTTAATCAGGGTTTTGCTGGGAACGCAGCCGAAATGAAGGCAATCGCCACCGAGTTCCTTCTCCTTCTCGATGAGGAGTGTTTTGGCGCCAAGCTGGGCGGATCCGGATGTGACGGTCAGACCGGCCGCCCCGCCGCCGATGACGCCGATATCATATTCATAAGTGGCCATGATCGACTCCTTTTTTTGTGGTCAAAAAACCCAAACGATCGAACAAAACAGGGAAGAAAATCTACGCACGTATTCAGGGGGTGCGCTTCCCCGTTTCACTCTGGCGTCTACGTGTCTGGTCATTTCAATGAGTTAGCAGCGGTGGCATTCCTGCCCCCTCCGCGTTCTCCCGCAAAAAGCATGCGGGAGCCGCGGTCTCCCCCACTGCTAAATCATTGAAATGACGAAGCCACTCCGCCGATATCGTTACACGAGAAAACACACCCCCTGAATATGTACAATCTAACCGGTGATCCGATCGCTGGTTGGGCTTTATTCATTTATGGGTTTGTCGATTTTTTAGGCAAATCCTTACAGCAGAATTTATATCAATTTACCATTTTTAAAAAATGTTGCATTCAGAAAACGGTTTTTTCCCCGGTTCAGGATGCATAAATCGAGCATTTTCGAACCGCCATGGCCGCTTCCTGCAAGGCTTCGGAAAACGTCGGATGTCCGTGAACGGTTCGGGCGATGTCTTCGGAACTTGCACCGAATTCAACGGCCAGAACACATTCTGCTATTATGTCCGCCGCCCGTGGGCCGATGATATGTACACCCAAAATTCGATCGGTTTTAGAATGGGCGATGAGTTTGACAAACCCGTCTTTTTCTCCCATACAGCGAGCGCGTCCTGCGCCGGAGAAAGGATAAGTCCCGACACAGTAAGTAATGTTGCGTTCTTTGACCTGTTCTTCAGTAAGGCCGACGCTGGCAACCTCGGGCCAGGTATAAACCACTGCCGGGATGGCATCGTAATTCACTTCACCGGGAAGACCCGCGATGCACTCCGCCGCAGCAATGCCTTCTGCCGAGGCTTTATGGGCCAGCATGGGACCGGGAATAAGATCTCCTACGGCATAGATGGTTGGAATGTTGGTGCGATAGGCTTCGTCCACCAGAACATGGCCGGTGATGGAATCGGTTTTAACGCCGAGGTCTTCCAGACCGAGATTCTGTGTCAAAGGCCGTCTTCCCACAGAAACCAGGAGACGATCGCAGGATAACGCCTCTTTTTTATCGCCGTTTTCCAAAGTCATTCGGACCTTGTTTCTCGAAATTTTGGCTCCGGAAACCCGGGTGTTGAGACGAATCTCCAATCCCTGCTTTCTCAGGATTCGATCCAGAGTCCGGCCCACCTGACCATCCATGGTGGATGCGATTTGAGGCAGCATTTCAACCACGGTCACTTTTGCACCCAGGCGCAGCCACACCGATCCCAGTTCAAGGCCGATATAGCCGCCGCCCACAATGCCAAGATGCCGGGGAACAGCCTTAAATTCTAGGGCTTCGGTGGAAGTGACGATATGCTTTCCGTCGAACTCGAGGCCCGGAACCTGGACCGGTGTGCTTCCGGTGGCCAGAATAATCGATTTTGCCTCCAGGGTCTGGGTATTTTTTCCGTCGGAAGCGCCGGAATTTTGTCGAACTTCAACACGATCTTCTCCGGCAAGGCGGGCGGTGCCGTGGACAACTTTGATGGTATTCCCTTCCAAAAGCTTGCGGACATTTCCGGTGAGCTCCTCAACCACCTGATCTTTGCGGGCCATCATGGCGGGTAGATCAATGCTCAGTCTTCCGGTTTTTATGCCGTGTTCGGCAAAGTGATCTTTTGCCAGGTGATAGTATTCACTGGAATCGAGGAGGGCTTTACTGGGAATGCAGCCCACATTCAGACATACGCCGCCCAAACGGATCTCCTTTTCGACGCAGGCCGTTTTCAGCCCCAGCTGGGCTGCGCGAACCGCTGCCACATATCCTCCCGGACCGCTTCCGATAATGATAAGGTCATAGATCTCTTTTTTCGCCATTTTATATCTCCATCATGATTAATTCCGGATTTTCAATACATTCTTTGATCTTTACCAGAAATCTGACTGCTTCTCTACCATCCACGATGCGGTGATCGTAGCTTAACGCCACATACATCATGGGCCGGATTTGGATTTCGTCATCGACAACCACGGGCCGCTTTTCAATTTTGTGCATTCCCAAAATGCCGCTTTGGGGCGTATTCAATATGGGGGTGCTGAGCAGAGATCCAAATACACCGCCGTTGGTGATGGTAAATGTGCCGCCCTCAAGGTCGGCCAGTTCCAGACGATTGTTTTTAATTTTGTCGACATAGTCGACAATGGCCTGTTCCAATTCGGCGGAACTCAAAACGTCGGCATTACGGATGACCGGGACCACCAGCCCCCGGCCCGTACCGATGGCGATGCCGATATGGTGATAATTGTGAAATACAATCTCATTTCCTTCGACAAATGCGTTAATCTCAGGAAATTCTTTAAGGGCTTCAATGCCGGCTTTGATAAAGAAAGACATAAATCCCAGGGAAATCCCGTATTTTTCTTTAAAGGGTTCCTTGAACAGTGCCCGCATGGCCATGGTTCGACTCATATCGATTTCGTTGAACGTTGTGAGCATGGCGGTATTCTGTTTGGCTTCCAAAAGACGGGATGCAATCCGTTGACGGATGGGGCTCATGGGCTTACGGGTAACGTCTTTTGCCGGGGACGGGGCCGGTTGGGCGGATATTTCACGCCCAACAACGGCAACATCCTTCATCCCGGGAGCACCTGCCGGGGTCTGTTCCAAATAAAGGAGGACATCGCCCTTGGTAACCCGGTTTCCGGGACCGGTTCCGGCAATGGCGGTAACATCGATATTTCTTTCGGCCACCAGACGTCGGACGGCTGGCGAAAGGATTTGCCGGACATGGGGCGGTTCCGGTTCCATGGGTCCTTCTTCAGACACAGCCGCTTCTTCCGGTTCCACAGGCGGTGCCGACGGTATTTCTTCTTTGGGCGGTTCCGGTTCCGGGGGAGGAGCGGGTGCCGCTTCGGTGTCGACGGTTCCGACCACCGCACCGATACCCACCGTCTCTCCTTCGGATATGAGGATTTTTAAAACCCCTGATGCTTCAGCCACAATCTCAAGGGTTACCTTGTCGGTTTCCACCACAAAGAGGGGCTCATCTTTTTGAACGTTGTCACCGTCCTTTTTATACCATTCCACTAGAACTGCTTCCTGAACCGATTCCCCCACGCTCGGAATTTTAATCTCTAGTTTCATAGATGCTCCTTTTTTTAGTCTTGATCAATCTGGTCCTCTGGGCCCGGATTCTTTACTGGGATTTGTTATTTGGAATTTCAAAAAGTCAATGAACTTTCAATAAAGCAAATCCCCTCTGGAGATAAACAAAGCCTGCTTCTCCGGGCCTATATTCTTTACTGTTTGAATGGAACTCATATCATACGGTTCCTTAGATTCCTTCGAATGGGCATTACAATGCCTGGGTCATTTATCGTTCGGATTTTGCAGGACCCAGTGCGTTGTCTATTATGGCGGCCTGTTCTTTACGGTAGATATTGGGAAAACCGGTGGCCGGGCTGGACGCGGCCTTTCTGCCGACATATTCGAAGGATTTTCCGGTTAATTTTTCAAGACGAGGCCGCACAAAAAACCATGCACCCATATTCTCCGGTTCTTCCTGGACCCAGACGTACTTCCGGGCCTGTTTGTACTTCTGAACGGCGGCTTTCAATTGCGTCTCCGGGAAAGGATAGAATTGTTCAAGACGAACGATGGCGGCATCCGAATTTTTTATTTTCCGGCGTCTTTGAAGTAATTCATAAAATATCTTTCCGCTGCAAAAGAGGATGCGCCGGACCGATTTTAATCGGTCCGGGTCGTCAACAACTTCCCTGAATGATCCTGAAGTCATATCTTTTAAATTTGACACCGCCTGCGGATGACGCAAGAGGCTCTTGGGTGCCATGAGAATCAGTGGCTTCCGAAAATTACTTTTAGCCTGTCGGCGGATAAGATGGAAGTACTGGGCCGGTGTGGTGAGGTTGCACACCTGGATGTTGTCCCCGGCACATAACTGGAGAAAACGCTCCAGGCGGGCGCTGGAATGTTCCGGTCCCAATCCTTCCCAGCCATGGGGAAGCAGCAGAACCAGTCCGCTGAGTCGCTGCCATTTGGATTCTCCGCTGGCGATATAAAGATCGATAATCGACTGTGCGTTGTTGGCAAAATCGCCGAACTGTGCTTCCCAGATGACGAGCCCTAGAGGTTGAGCCATGGAAAAACCGTATTCGAATCCCATAATGCCGGCTTCCGAAAGCATGCTGTCAAACACAGAAAAGGAGGCCTGGCGTTTTCCGAGGGCGTTAAGGGGGGTATATTCTTCACCGGTTTGGGTATCGAAGAGAACGCTGTGGCGCTGGCTGAACGTGCCGCGGCCGCTGTCCTGGCCGCTTAAACGGATGGGTTGACCTTCTGTCAGCAAAGACCCGAAGGCCATGGCTTCTGCATTGGCCCAGTCGATGTTCTCTTTCGTTTCAACACTCTTGAGCCGATTTCCCAGAAGGCGGATCAATTTTGTATTCACAGAAAAATCAGACGGAACGGTGTTAAGCTTACGGGCAAGAGACGTGAGTTTTTTGGAGGAGACGCCGGTTTCCAGAGGATCATGGGTGTAATTCCCGTGAAAATTTTTCCAGTTTTCATAAAAACGGGATTGGGGAAAGACGCAGACACTGGCCCGAACCGCCTCTAACGCTTCTTCCAGGTCTTTGTTTATATTTTCTGCCAGAACATCCAGATTTTTCGGTTTGGCAAGACCTTGTTCAACCAACTGCTGAGCATAAACTTCGTTCAGGGGGCGTCGCCCTCGAATCCGTTCATACATCAACGGCTGGGTGAAATAGGGTTCGTCTCCCTCGTTGTGTCCATATCGCCGGTAACAGATCACATCGATGACAACGTCCTTGTTAAAGGTTTTTCGGTACTCGGCGGCAAGCCGGACAACGTGAACAGCGGCTTCCGGATTTTCGCCGTGAACATGAAAGATCGGGACCATCAGCATTTTGGCCACATCTGTGGCGTAGCGGGTGGAGCGCGCGTTTTCAGGGAGTGTGGTATATCCGATCTGATTGTTGATGACCAGATGGATGGTGCCACCGGTTTTATAACCGGTTAACTGTGACATGTTTAGGGTTTCGGCAACAATGCCCTGTCCGGCAAAAGCGGCATCGCCATGGATAAGAAGCGGTAAAACAGCGTTTCTATTGCTGTCTCCCAAAATGTTCTGGCGGCCCCTGACAAATCCCTGAACCACCGGATCGACGGACTCCAGGTGACTCGGATTGTTAACCAGAAACATACGTAACGACGCGTCCTGGTGGGTTTTAATATCTGCCATATAGCCGTTGTGGTACTTCACATCACCGGCGCCGAAGGCGTCCCCCGGATCGTAACAGCTTTCAAATTCACTGAAAATTTCTTCATAGGATTTTTTCAGTATGTGGGTCTGAACATTTAAACGTCCTCGATGGGCCATGCCGAGAATAATCTCCCGGCAATCGTTCATGCCGGCCCAGCTGACAAGCGCGTCGAACATGGGAATGATCGCTTCCGCACCTTCAATGGAAAAGCGCGTCTGGCCCAGATATCTTTTGTGGAGGAACTGTTCAAAAAGGGCGGCCTGATAAAGTTTTTCCATGATCCTGATTTTATCTTCGGACTTTAAATCAGGACGGTTTTGCCGGAGTTCCATACGGTCCTGGAGCCATCGGCGTTCGTCAGGGTCCTGGAGATGCATGAACTCCACTCCAATGGAGCGGCAGTAAGTTTCTTTCAGGATCCGGACGATATCCTTTAGGGACGCCCGCTCGGTCTTGACCAGGCTTCCGGCATAAAATAGCGAGTCCAGATCTTCTGCGGCTAAATTAAATGCTGAAAGGTTCAACAGCGGATGGTCGGTGGGGCATGCAGTCAAGGGATCGAGGCAGGCGAGAAAATGTCCGATATGGCGATATCGGTTTATGAGTGCATCCACTCGGGATTGACGTAAAACATGATCCTCGTCGCAAACATCCGTGGTTTCCCGTTCCATGGCACCGGCGATTTCAAAGCCTTCAAAGAAAAACTGCCAGTCCCGGGAAACCGCCTTGGGATCGGCTTTCCACATCTGGTATTGAGCATCGATATAGTCTTTGCTCAAGGTCTCAGGTATATCCATGGTGTTGTTCCTCGAACCATTTCACTACTAATTTAGAGATCTTCAAACGATGTTCATCGTTACTGAACATATGATCCGCGTCCGGTATAATGGCCAGCTTTGTATTTATGAGATTCAATTTCTGAGCCAGATGGGCTTCCTCCACCGGAACGATTTCGTCGTGGTCACCGTGGACAATCATCAGTGGTGCCTGTAGGGTTTTTAGGGTTTCCGGTAGATTAAATTGCTCGGCGTCGGCGAAAAAGGCCGTTGAAAGTTGAAGTGGACGTCCCCGGCTGCTGAAAGAGACCCGTCCGGTGTCATGAAGTTCCTTGAGCTGACGTTTGTTGAAAAAATGGGTGGCCTTTAATCCTGATAAACGCCCTGCCAGCGCGCATACCGCCTTTACGCGGTTCATCCTGGCTGCTGTGAGAATGGCGATAACAGCACCCATGCTGTGCCCTGCAAGGCCGATCCATTCGGCGCCTTTTTCGGCGATAATGTCGACGGCTTTCTGAATCTCGGCCATCTGTTTGGAGTAGGTGGACGCCGCAAAATCGCCTTCGCTCTGACCATTGCCCGAAAAGTCGAACCTTAACGCAATGAACCCTGCCGCCGCCAGATCACTGCAGATGTGACGGATGATACGGGTGTTACGGGAGCAGGTGAAACAATGACCGAATACCACGCCGCCGCCCTTGATTTCATCAGGTAGATGGAGGGTTCCTGCAAGTTTTTCTCTCTGATGATTATAAAAATGGACCGGTTGTTCCATGAAAAGAACTCAGGGGCTTAGTCCCCCTGTTCCGCCATATAGTCATCATAATGACCTTCTAAAAAGAGTTTGTGTTTTGCTTCTTCCTGGCAGAGCACCTTGAGGAGTTTAATTTGTTCGGCATTGTCGGTTTTTTTCTGAAGTTCATTGTACATTTTCAAGGCCTGTTCTTCCCGTTTCATGGCCAGGCGCAGGATGTCTGTATAGCTCATCCCATCCTCATATTTCATGTCTATCATATAATCGCTGCGCTTCATGTCAGGAATCCATTTGAACTTGTATTCCTCTGCAATCGCCTGATTATTTTCCATATTTTTAAGCATGTTCTCATGCTTTTTTTCTTCTTCAGCCATTTCTTCCAACGCATCTTTTACACCTGAAAAAGAAGTTCGCCCAGCGAGATCTGTATAAAAGGCCGCAGCTTCTTTTTCTTTTTCTATTGCAAATTCAATCAGTTCCTCAAAAGATTCAAAACTCATAAAA
>JAAXQD010000255.1 GCA_012974475.1 Desulfobacterales bacterium | reverse complement strand
CGTGGGCTCGGAGATGTGTATAAGAGACAGACGCTGGTCACCGCGCGGACGGCAACGATATTTTCATAGGTTCGCTTGTCTCCCATGACCCCCACACTTTTTAGGGGCAACAGGACGGCGAACGACTGCCATAATTTTCTATAATAGCCGCTGTTTTTTATTTCATCAAGGAGAATATCATCGACTTCTCTTAATATTGAAAGACGTTTATTGTTGATTTCTCCGATGATTCTGATGGCAAGTCCCGGCCCTGGAAAAGGCTGGCGCCAAATTAGATCTTCATCAAGGCCCAACGCCTTTCCAAGAAGCCGCACTTCATCTTTAAACAGATATTTTAAGGGCTCCACAAGTTTTAATTTCATATTTTTTGGAAGTCCGCCGACATTGTGATGGGATTTAATGACCGACGTCGGCCCGCCAAAAGCAGATTGTGACTCGATGACATCCGGATACAAGGTCCCCTGAGCCAAAAAATCAGCACCCTTAATCTTCTTGGCTTCCGCTTCAAAAACATCCATGAAGATCTTGCCAATGATTTTTCTCTTTTTTTCCGGGTCGGTCACTTTGGAGAGGGCGTTTAAAAATTTTGTTTTGGCACTGACAAACCGGATATTTATCCGAAGGTGTTGTTTCAATGTCTTCTTGAGCTTTGCAGCTTCATCCTTTCTTAGGAGGCCGTTGTCCACGAATATACAGGTCAGGTTTTTCCCCACGGCCTGGTGAATCAACAGTGCCGTGACCGACGAGTCGACCCCTCCGCTCAAACCGAGAATGACGCTTTTATCTTTGATGGTATCTTTGATCTGAGAAATTGAATCTCTGGCAAAGGACTTCATGGTCCATGACCGTTTGCACCCGCAAACATCAAAAAGAAAGTTGCGAAGCATTGCTTTGCCCCGGGCTGTATGATGAACTTCGGGGTGGAACTGGAGCCCGTAAAGATTTTTTTTGCGATGGACCGTTGCAGCCACTTTTGTATTTTCAGTGGAAGCCGTTGTGATAAAACCTTTCGGCAGTTTTTCGATGGAATCGCCGTGGCTCATCCAGGTGTCAGTTTTTTCTCCAACACCCTTGAACAGACCTTCGTATTTTTTTACGTTAAGCGTTGCAAATCCATACTCACGCTTTTGGGACTTTTTAACGGTACCCCCGAGGGCATTGACCATAAATTGCATGCCATAACAGATTCCAAGAACGGGAATTCCCAGGTCAAAGATCCTTTGATCACACTTGGGACTGTTTTTTTCGTAAATGCTGGATGGGCCCCCTGAAAGTATAATTCCTTTGGGTTTCAGGTTTTTTATATGCTCAATATCGACGCTCGGCGGGTCGATTTGACAGTATACATGGAATTCTCTGACACGGCGGGCAATGAGCTGATTGTATTGTGAACCAAAATCGATAATAAGTATCATAGGTTTCCTCCAAAATATCTATGCAAACGATTTGCGAAAACAGAATGAATATGTTAGAAGCAGCTCGAAATGTCAACTTCAATATTAATCCAGATTTACGAGGTGCAGACACCTTCCGAGGCCGAGAAACTGATTGCCCTGGGTGTGCATCATATCGGCAGTGTCGTTGTTTCCAAAAAATCGTGGAAAGTTCCGGAAATCAGAGATACCGTTAAGAGGATTCATGGTGCAGGCGGCAGGAGCAGCCTGATACCCCTTTTCAGCGATCTTGATGCCATATCCCTCATGCTCGACTATTATAGACCCGACGTGGTCCATTTCTGTGAGGCCTTGTCCTGGCAAAATGAACACGGGGAAGCCCGGGAAGAACTCGTATTACTGCAAAAGAACGTTAAGAAAAGATTCCCTGAGATCGAAATCATGCGATCGATTCCCATACGCCAACCCGGAATTTCCGACGATTTTTCGACCTTGGATTTGGCACGGATGTTCGAGCCGGTCAGTGACTATTTTTTAACGGACACGCTCATTGCAAAGGGATCCGGATCGTTGTCTGACCATCAGCCGGTCAAAGGCTTTATCGGCATCACCGGAAAGATCTGTGATTGGGATGTGGCCGCTGAACTGGTCGAACAATCCCGCATCCCCGTAATCTTGGCAGGAGGAATTACACCCGACAATGTGTTTGACGGAATTGTGCACGTTCAACCTGCAGGGGTCGACAGCTGCACAGGGACCAATGCTGTGGACGCTCAAGGGCCCATACGGTTCAAAAAAGACTTTGCCAAGGTCAAACGCCTCATCGATGCGGTGCACAGGGCAGAGAAATCTCTCGGACCCGGAATGAAGATGAAAGGGTTCAAGGATTCAAGTGAAAAGAACCAGGCATATAAAACCTAAACTGATAGGTTCAGGGTTCAAAGTTCAAGGCTTACAACCGAATGAACTGCTCAAAATATTGATCAAAATCCGGAATGCCTGCCATAAACTAATGGTGGAACCGTTTTAAAATCACGATGAAGCCAGTATCACATTGATGCGAGCTGTTTGAGGTTTTCCAACCCGGAACGTTGAACCCAGAACCGCTCAACCTATGTAAAAAATAAGGAGCAATAACTTATGTATGATAGCAGTAACCTGAGAAAAGGCCTGAAAATTGAAATCGATGGAGACCCGTATGTGGTGGTGCAATTCCAATTTACAAAACCCGGCAAAGGCAAATCCTACTACAAGTGCAAGCTTAAAAATATGGTGACCGGCGCTCAATTTGATCGGACGTTTAGGGCGAGTGAAAAATTCAACAAAGCGAACCTCCAAGAGCATGAAATGGAATTCCTGTATGCAGACGGCGAGGAATATTGTTTCATGAACACGACCACCTATGGACAGGATTTCCTTACCAAGGATCAGGTGGCCGAAGCCGTCGATTTTTTAAAGGAAAACACGGTTTGCAATATCCTTTATTTTGATGAAAAACCCATCGGTATATCGCTGCCTATTTTTGTAGATTTAAAGATTGTAAAATCTGATCCCTGGGCCAAGGGGGATACGGCTTCGGGTGATACCAAGCCCGCGACACTTGAAACCGGTTATGAAATTCAGGTTCCTCCGTTTGTGGAAGAGGGGGAGCTGGTCCGAATCGACACCAGAACCGGGGGATATGTAGAGCGTGTGAAGACGTGAGGCTGGAATTATTTGTTCTTCTCCAACTAAATTGGAGAAGAGGGTTCAAGGATTCAAGGGGTCAAGGGTTTGACAAATCAAGGTGGCAAGGGTTTGTTCTCTAAGGACGTTATCAGGTCTGTTCTTTAGTCTTTCACTCGAATCCTGGAATCCTTGAACCCTTTATAATCACTTCTCCTGGATCGGTTGTCCCCATTTTTCGGAGAAAACGATCTTCTCCAACGATTTTCTTTTTCTTTTCCTGGAAGATTCATCTTTGGGATACCCCACTGCCAACAACGCCGAAACCTTAATTTTATTGGGTATCTTTAGGATTTTTTTGAGGGTGCTTTCATCAAACCAGCCGATCCAGCAGGTTCCAAGCCCGAGTTCGGTGGCTTTCAATACCATGTGCTCCATGGCGATCCCGAGATCGATCTGATAATATTCAATGCCGGTTACGCCGGAGCCGATGCGGTTGGCAATGATATCCAGCTGGGAGCATCCCACAAAAACAAGCGGCGCCTGTTCCAGCCACCGGTTCGGAATAACAGGGCGCATGGCCTCATGACAGATTCTTCGAATACTTTCAGGTCGGGTTACGGTAACAAAACGCCATGTCTGGCTGTTGCAGGCAGACGGGGCAAGTCGTGCGGCTTCCACAATAGATATGACATCTTCCGCCTTCACCGGTCTTGAATCAAACGATCTTGTGGATCTGCGCATTCTAAGTATCTGATCGAATTTCATGTCTGCTCTTTGATCCTGTATTTATTGATTCTGTTTCCATCCATCTCTTCCACGGTTATGATATACGTGTCGATGGTTATTTTTTCCTTTTCCTCGGGGATTCGTCCAATGGTATTCAAGACATATCCGGAAAAGGTGTCATAATCTTTAGAATCAGGGATCTTCATCCCTACGGTCTCGTTGATTTCATCGATATCGGATTTTCCAAGAACCATCCATTCTTTGTTTTTGTGCGTGACAATATGGGGTTCTTCCCGGTCGCTTTCATCGATGATTTCTCCCACGATTTCTTCGAGTGCATCTTCCAATGTGATCAATCCGGATACGCCGCCATGTTCATCCACAACGATCGCCATATGATGCTTTCTTTTTTTGAATTGATGAAGCAGTTTGTCGAGTTTTTTATTTTCCGGAACAAAATAAGGTCTTGTCATGATCTTTCGGACATCGATGGCGTCATCTGACGATACATTATGTAAAAAGAGATCTTTTATGTTGATGATGCCGATGACATGGTCGATATCATCCTCGATTACCGGAACCCTCGTAAAACCCGACTTAACGATATCTTTTAAATTCAACATGTTATCGCAGTCAACGACGAACATGTCCCCTCTGGGTGTCATTATTTCCGAAGCGTTGGTGTCGTCGAACAAAAAGATATTGTGTATCAGCTCCTTTTCTTCTTCCTTAATTTCTCCTTCTTCTTCAACAACTTCAACAAAGGTCATCAATTCTTCTTCGGTGACGGTGGGTGTTTTTTTGATTTTTCCGGTGAGTTTGGGAATAAAATTGAGGAATTTAACCAGCGGATAACACAGAATTGAAAGCCAGTAAATCGGATATATGGTCACTCTTGCAATTAGGATATTGTTCCGGGTGGCCACGGATTTCGGCAAAACTTCGCCAAAAACCAGAATCAGAAACGTCATGATGCCGGTGGCAAGACCCACTGCATAATTCGGGAACATATCAATGGTAATGGACGTTGCCAGGGCCGCCGCGCCCACATTTACGACATTGTTTCCGATAAGGACCGTGGAGAGGAGTCTATGGGGGTCGTCTTTCATCCGCTTGATAAGCGCGTAAGACTTGCTTTTAGTTTTTGCCAGATGTCTGATTTTTGTTCGACTCAAGGAAAATAAGGCGGTTTCGGCTGAGGAGAAAAAACCGGACAGAAATAGTAAAACGGTCAACACGATAACTTGATTAAGCATAATAAAAATAAACCTTACAAAAACCTTTCGGGAGAGACGGTACTCTGTGATTAAGATAAAAGGGTTCTTTAGCTTTTTATAAAATATGGTTCTTCTCCAATTTAATTGGAGACGACACACTTATTTTACCCTAATTACGACAACGAATAGAGAGATGATTCTAAAGATTAAACGGTTGCGCATTTCTCTTGCAAAGCGGATTCCGTCATGCAATATGGCACTAATTGACAATTTTACATATAACCTAAATGGAGCGTTTCAAATTGCGCCAGTGTATTATAAAATAAGATATTTTTAGGAGCTTATATTGCTATAAAGCATTAAACACCATCCTTGAGTTGGCAGATAGAATCCGAACGAGATTGTCACAATTTGAAACCCTTCCGGCTTGCCGAGTTTACCGAATCTGCTGTGTTATGAGACATTTGCAGTAGCATACTACGGCTACATGTCTCATGCCTTGCATCTCCCCGTTTGTGCGGGACCTTAAGATCGGCAAACTCAACCATCGTTCAACTTAGGTATAATATAATCAGTATTTCATTTTTTCAAGTAAAGAAAGTAAGATGAGGGCATCTTCCTCAACTTTATGCATAAAAAAAACGCCATAGAAGAGTATGTCCG
>JAAXQD010000243.1 GCA_012974475.1 Desulfobacterales bacterium | reverse complement strand
ATCGGTCACTGCCAACTCCCTTTTGGGGCATCATTTTACACGCATCGTTGATCTGTGATAATTTCCAAATGTTGCGCAATGTCGGATGATCTTACGTAAAGGTTTTAAAATATAAAACATATTAAAAACGTTCGATGAGCTTGTCAATCAGATATGTACTCTCCCGCATGGCCTGTTCGCTGAACGGCCCGAACCAGTCCGAGATTTTTTTAAATTCGGCAAGGAACATTTCCTTGTCACCCTTCTCCACCATGTCAAGGTTGTTTGAAAGAGAATCGAGATATTCTCTCAATAGGGTGCAACGTTCGGCTGACGCGAATATAATTTCAGAATAAAGGGATGGATCCTGAGCGAAAAGCCGGCCCACCATCCCCAGTTCAAGGCGGTATATGGGGCTGGAAAATTCCAGCGTCCGTGACAAGTCGATCTGTTTGTTACAGAGAAATTGACCAAAAGCAAAGGTGGCAAAATGTCTCACCGTTTGAACGATGGACATGATTTTGTCGTGCTCACCGGCATCGACTTGCAATATAATGCTTCCCCAGGCGCTGAACTGGTCGACCAACCATTGACAGCCGGATAGATTCCTGCCGGGAGTTACGACGACAATCTGTTTGTCCATGCTTGAGGTGGTGGGACCGAAGAGGGGATGTAAGCCGATCACCGGGCCTTTATGCGCCTCGATCATGGCATTTAAAGGCGCTTTTTTTATGCTGGTGATATCTGTCAGAACACAAGTGGGGGGAAGGTGAGGGCCGATTCTTTTAGCCACCGAAGCGGTTATTTCAATGGGCACACTGATCATGGCAAGTTCAACACCCTGGCAGAGTCTGTCAACGTTCGGCCAATCCTGGCGGTCCAGGATGCGCACCTGGTAACCGGCTTCGGCAAACCATTGATGGAAATATTGTCCCATACTCCCCCGACCCCCGATGATAAGCACGGCTGCTCCGGCGCGTATCCCTTTTCGAGCCATTTGGGCGGACTGCTCAACCCGTGACTGGCGGAGAATCCGCCGGTAGATCTCTTCGATATAATCCGGGTCAAGTCCTGCTTCAATTCCCTGATTGCGGCGGTGAGAGATCAAGTTTTCTTCCCGGGCCGGATGATAGACAGGGATGTTGTAGGTTTTTTTAAGTGCAACCACGCGTTCGACTTCGGTCTGGCGTTCCGCAAGCAGTGAAACGATTTTCCGGTCAATGGCATCGAGTCCCTGCCTTAGGTTATCAAGTTTTTGCTCAACGCTGTGACCGGCCGGTTTTGCACTCGGTGATGAGGGACGTTTTTTTGGGTCTTGGATGTTCATGGTTTTTTGAATTCGCCTAATTTTATGGTTTTGGAAAACAGGTCTTTTCAGAGCCATAACCTTTTGAAATGGCATCCAGTCCTTATGGATTTGGATTCAAAAACCCATGTTTATTTCAAAAGGTCATGGTTTATATCATTTTTACAAGGTATTTGGCAAGAGCAAGGAGTTTCGAAAAAAAACTTTATGGTATCCGGCGTCGAGGCGTTCCCATGGGACCCGGAGAGAAGGACGATTGGTCCACCAATTCGACCGACGCGCGACACAGTTAGACGGGTGAATCGATGTATTAAAATGTGAAAATTTTTCTGAGCGGGCCCCAAGTAAAGTTTCAGGTTATGCTTGCCTTTGTTATTGAATCAGAGTAAAAGTCAAGCGTAAAATATTTAATCACAACATCGTTTTAGATATGTTTATGAAACCAATTCGAATAATTTTCTTCGTGACAGCCGTTCTCTTTTTATGGGCCTGCGTGCCCAAAATGGCCCCGGTTAGGCTTGATCCTGCGGATGCACTATTTTCAAGGGCTGAAAAAATGCTTCAGGCAGAATCCTACCCCGAAGCCCTTGATGCTTACGGCGAGTATCTCGAAAGATTTCCGGACCGACCTCTGGCCGATGCAGCTTTGATGAAGTTAGGATCTGTTTATGCCATTTTGGGCGACAATGAAAAAGCACGCAATGCCTATGAACGTCTCATCGCCGAGTATCCGGAAAGTATCTTTGTTCCCGATGCCAGGATAGAAATACTGACCACGTATTACAATCAGGGATATTATGAAGACGTCATCACGCAAGCAGCCGACCTCATTGAAGTTCTCGTTTCAGGGGGTCACTTCTTAGAGTCTATGTGTTGCTGGGCGACACCTATATGGCCATTGGCGCTCCAAAGGATGCCGTTTATTATTATATATTGGCCGTCAGTCAAGCTGGAGAGCCGGAAAAGGAAACCATTCTCATAACATTGAAAGATGCCCTCCAACACCTTGGCTCTGAAGATCTTGTTGATCTGACAGACCCCTTGAAAGATGATGTTCCAAAAGGCTACTTGATGTTTCAGCTTGGGCTGAACTATACCGAGGAGGAAAAATATAATGAAGCGTTAAAGGTTTTGTCGGCTTTCATAGAAAAATTTCCCGTGCACGAGAATGTTCAGCAGGCAAAAAGTCTCTTGGCTTCAATTCATAAAAAATCCGTTTATAGTCGCTACACCATCGGATGTTTGCTGCCCTTAAGCGGCCCGTATAAAATTTACGGTAACCGGGCGTTAACGGCCGTTGAACTCGCCTTGAATCAATTTAGTGCTAATAACAGCGGGCCTTCTATTAAAGTCATCATTAAGGATACCGCATCTGATCCGGCCAAAGCTGAGATGGCCGTAAAAGAACTGTATGATGAAAATGTTGCTGCGATTATCGGACCGTTTATTACCGCCGAATCCGCTGCCACAGCGGCACAGAATAAAGGAATCCCCATAATTGCGTTAACGCAGAAAGACAATATTACCCGAATCGGTGACTATGTTTTTAGAAATTTTTTTACACCCGGCAAGCAGGTTGAGACGCTGGTCTCTTTTGTTGTGGACGCCCTTGGGGTCAAAAAGTTTGCGATTCTTTATCCGGATGAAAAGTACGGTACAACGTTTATGAATCTTTTCTGGGACCAGGTGATCGCTCACGGGGGCAGCGTTGTTGGCGTCGAATCGTACAACCCGACGCATACCGATTTTGCCGATCCCATAAAAAAACTCGTGGGACTTTACTATAAGGTGCCTGAAGATCTTAAGATTCCAGATTTAGCGGCGGATGAGCAAGAAAGCAATGAATCCGTAACCGACAGCACCACAGATCCCCTGATGGCGTCCCCTGGTGAAGACGATGAAAATATCGAAACCGAGGAGAATGAGAAACCCGAGGCTATTGTTGATTTTGATGCCATCTTTATTCCGGACGCTCCCACAAAAGCCGGCCTTGTAATTCCCCAGCTTGCTTTTTATGATGTCACAGACACCTATTTGTTGGGAACCAATTTGTGGCATTCAGACCGCTTAATTACCATGGCACGGCGATATGTACAGGGTGCTGTTGTTCCGGATGGTTTCTTTGCCGAAGATGCCTCAGAGAATGTCAAAAATTTTGTCGGAATTTATCAGAAAGTGTTTGACCAGAAGCCGGGATTCATTGAGGCTGTTACGTATGATACTGCCATGATACTGTTTCAGATGGTCAGCCGGCCGGACATTCGATTTAGAAGCACACTCAAAAATGAGCTCGAAAGACTCACCGACTTTCAGGGGGTAACCGGGCTTACATCTTTTGATAATGAAGGAGATGTCCGAAAACGGCTCTATCTTCTTCAAATAAAAGGTAATCGTTTTTTTCAGTTGGAGCACGGATCCCCCAAATAAATACCATTGAAACAATCGGGCCGGTGAGGAAATCGGACCAAGCATATGAATATTGTCTATAAAGCGTATAATTTTCTCATTACAGGATTCTTTTTTGTTTTTTCCCCGCCTTTTTGGTTGTATACACGCATAACCGGTCGCTACAGAGATGGCATTCACCAGCGTCTTGGATTTTACCCCAAGTCGGTTGTGGATCGTATTTCGGGCTCGCCCAAAATATGGTTACATGCGGCGTCGGTGGGGGAGGTGAGCGCCGCAGTGGCCATTATTGAATCTCTGAAACGATTGATACCCCATTGTGCAATAATCCTTTCAACCACAACAGAACATGGTCAGACTTCGGCCAGAGATAAACTCCAATCAAAGGCAACTTGCGTTTATGCCCCCATCGACTTCATCGTTTCTGTTCGCAAAGCCCTTTCCACCATAAGGCCGGATATCCTCGTATGTCTTGAAACCGAGATCTGGCCAAACTGGTTGTTTGAAGCCCGCAGGATGGGTGTGAGGCTTGCACTTGTCAACGGCAGAATCTCTGTACGTTCCATTAAAGGATACCTGAAGATTCGCTGTCTAATCCGGGAAGCCTTAAGACAGGTGGAATCCTTTAGTATGATTCGAGAGGCAGACGCACAGCGATTGATGATGCTGGGTGTCCCCCGGGAAAAGATAGTGGTCAACGGGAATGCAAAGTTCGATCTTTTGCTACCCATGGCCGATGCCTCCATCAAAGGCGAAATCGAGAAATTCTACAATTTAAATGGAAATATCCCCGTTTTTGTTGCCGGCAGTACCCGGGGATCAGAGCATGAAATCGTTGTCGATGTGTATGAAAAGATTCTCGAGACCTTACCTGAAACCCTTCTTATCATTGCACCGCGGCATTTGGAAAGAGTCCGCTACATAAAAGATATGGTTATACGGCGCGGGTTTTCATGCCAATTCAAAACCGATATTGACAAACCCGGGGGGTTCAGGACGGCTTCGGTGGTAATTATGGACACCATCGGAGATTTGCAATCCACATACAGCATTGCTTCAATCGTATTTTGTGGGGGAAGCCTGGAACCTTTGGGCGGACAGAATATTCTTGAAGCAGCGGTGTGGGGCAAACCCGTGCTTTACGGTCCGTCCATGGATGATTTTTTGGATGCCAAAGCGCTTCTGGATAAAACCGGGGGCGGTATTCAGGTAAAAGACGGCCGGGAATTGACTGAAAGAGCGCTGTATTATCTGACACATCCCGCTGAGGCCGATGCCGTTGGAAGATTGGCCAAAGAAGCCGTCATGTTGAACAAAGGGGCTGCCGACAATCATGCAGATGTCATATGTCGATTGCTTAATCCAAATCTTTCATGAAAAATTTCAACCCCGTGAGCACAGTGGATTGATTGTTTAGGAGGGGTCAATCGTTTTTCAACGAACCCTGACCTGTCGCGCCCAGGACACTCAACCACAATTTTCCTTTTGGATTGACCTGCTTGCGCTTTCCTGCCGAGGCACTCATGGGAATGTGCACAAAATGGTTGTTCCACCGGCCGATGAGGAGTTTTGTCTTGCCCGCCATGCCCGCATGAACAGCGTCACGTCCCAGGAAACTGCAGAATACATTATCGTTGGCATTGGCAGGGAGGCTCCTGATCATATAACTGGGATCGATATATTTTAGAGATATATCGATGTTTTTTTCTTTGAAATACGCCGATATAACATCTTTAAGGAAGCCTCCGATATCTTTGAGACGGATGTTTCCGGATTCATCTCGCTCGGTTTTTTTTTCTTCAATAAACTTTTGGCCTGCCCCTTCAGCCGCCACGATCACGGCATGTCCTCTCTGAGCCAGCCGTTTTTCAAGGGCGGCAAGAAAGCCGTTGGACCCTTTAAGATCAAAGTCGACCTCCGGTATCAGCACAAAATTTACATCCTGTTGAGCCAGGGCGGCGGTGGCTGCGATGAAACCCGAATATCTTCCCATCAGTTTAATAAGACCGATTCCATTGGGGTAAGCTGCGGATTCGTTATGGGCACTTCTGATGGCCTGTGTGGCAACATCCACTGCAGTATCAAAGCCAAACGTACGTGAAACCATATGGATATCGTTGTCGATGGTTTTTGGAATTCCGACAACGCTGATCTTCAGGCCGCGATCTGTTATAGAATCTGCAATTTTGGTGGCCGCCTTAAGGGTTCCATCGCCGCCGATCGCAAACAGGATGCCGATGTTCATCCTTTCAAGGGTGTCGACAATTCCGTCTATGGGTTGCGGGCCCCTTGAAGATCCGAGAATCGATCCCCCCATTTCGTGTATGTTGGCGACAGTTTCCGGTTTAAGATCCATAATTTCATGTCGATATTCTGGAATAAATCCCTGAAGACCGTATTTGAAGCCGAAAATATTTTTGACGCCGTAACCGTAGAAAAGCTCCAGAACGATTGCTCGAATGATGTCGTTTATCCCGGGACACAAGCCGCCACAGGTTACCAGTGCACACCGAAGCTTGCTCGGATCGAAGTATATTTTCTTTCTGGGGCCGGCCAGCTCAAAGGCATTGAAAAATTTCTCTTTTTCAACCGTCTCGATCAGGTTTTTTAATCTTACATCCAAAACAACCTTGTCCGTATCGTCCACAAAAGTTCGGCTGAGGGTGTTTTCTTCCCTCTGGATGGGCGATGGTATTTTGAGGGGGCCAAGGGTCTGAATTGTGGTATCGATGTCATTGAGTTTCATGACGTCCTCTTTTTTCACGGTTCTCTATGTTGAATTGAAACAGCGAGCACGTTCCCTGCAGCAAGACTTCGGCGAGCCTTTGATTGCCCGCCTGAGGATAAGCGCCGTAGATGGGGGGCCTTTTCACGATATAAGACAATGCAACCCACAAGTCCTTAGATGATCCGGATTAGGTCCCATTGAATTTGAATTCGCCTTTCCCTAAAATATCATGCAGGTGCAAAATTCCCCGAACTTTTCTGTTAGCGTCGGTTATGGGGAGCACCGTGATCTGGTATTCTTCCATTAAGTTCAAGGCATCATAGGCCGGAGAATCCAGGTGGACGGCCCAGGGATCTTTTGTCATAACATCTTCAACGGTTAGATCGACAATAGATTTGTTTTTGGCCATCAGGCGTCTCAAGTCACCGTCTGTGATGATGCCGGCCAGTGTGCCGTCAGATTTGATGACGAACGTTACCCCCAACTCCAGGCGATTTATTTCCCGGACGGCGTCTTTCATGGCGGTGCCTTCAGGAACCTGGGGAACCGACTCGCCGGTTAACATGATGTCTTTAACTTTGCTTGAAAGCCGCTGGCCCAGAATCCCTCCGGGATGAATCTTTTTAAAATCACACGAGTTAAAATGTTTCTTGTTACTCAAAACAACAGCAAGGGCATCCCCCATGGCGAGAAGTGCCGTGGTGCTTGCCGTCGGGGCGAGGCCCAGGGGGCAGGCCTCCTTTTCAACGGCAACGTCTATGACGATGTCACTGTGTCTTGCCAGGGTCGAATTTTTATTTCCGGTAAAGGCAATGATGGTGCATCCGAATTTTCGGATGCTCGGTACCAGAACATTGAGTTCCTCGGTTTCACCGCTGTTGGAGAGTGCAATAAATATATCATCCGAACCGACAATGCCGAGATCTCCATGCATGGCCTCGGCTGGGTGTAAAAAGAGCGACCGTGTTCCTGTGCTGTTTAGCGTCGCGACAATTTTCCGGCCCACCAGTCCGGATTTGCCCATGCCGCTCAGGATTAAACGACCCTTGGATCGGCAGATGAGTTCCACCATTTCAGAAAAGTTTTCATCAATACGTTCTGCCAGTTTCAGAAGGCCTTCGGCCTCTATTTTTAGCACTTCAACAGCTTGCTTTATGAGCATCTGGGATAAACCTCTGTTATTGACAATTATGTGTAAAAGTAACGGTAACCCTAAGTCTAGGCAATTAAGTGGAATTTTGTTAAAAAAGAATGTCTCATATATAGGAATGGTATCCGGACCTTCGAAATGTATAATAAATTAAACACGTAAAAAAGTTTCCATTTTGTTTGCGCTCATTTAGAGAATTAAGATGATTTCATCAAATATATCTAATTATAATGGCAATCTGTGATATTTCTGTCTCTTATACACATC
>JAAXQD010000100.1 GCA_012974475.1 Desulfobacterales bacterium | reverse complement strand
TTCATATAGAGAAAGCTCCTTAAAAACAAGTCGGACTTTGAAATGGTTGTTTTGGCCAGAAAGTTTAATAGAAATTTCTGCTTAAATTTGAACTCGAACTTTGGTGATACCTTGCAAGTATCTTTATTCACCCGGAATTGTGATATGGTAATATGATATCACAAAAATTATGCCCTGCTTTTTTCTTGGAATATCTTGCCAGAACTGCAACCTAAGGTCGATCAACTCCGATTACATATATCGCATAATGGCCTCATAAAGTCAAAAGGGCAAACCCCCGAAAATAGATTTGCCCTCATTAAAAAACGATATCACAAAAATTTTGAGGCTCTGATATTTACATGTTCATTGCAGTAATATGCAATCGAGACTCGTTACATGTTTGTTGGAGGAATCCAAAAAAGTCGCCGTCATTTTGTAACTGTGATAGCCAAATGAAAGCCAACTAATCATCGGAAACGACCAACCACCAGATGTAGTGGTCGGCCTCCCTGATTTCTTGTCAACTGTATCGTACACCCTAATAGCAGTAAGCGCACGATCCGTTTACCGTGTGATACGATTCAAATAACAACTGTTGAGTTATTGCAATCCACACGGCAGGTTTGTCAGGTATCCAATCGAGTCGAACAAACAACTGGAGCATAAAAGATACCGGTTACGGGCCTCGCTTGACCGCATTGATCGGAGAACTCAGCGACATCAAAGCCATTAGATGCAACGATGTCAAACAGCTGTGCGAGTCCGTTCTGGGCATTCCCATCGCCACCGGAACCATCCAGAAGATTGTCGACCGCACCTCAACGGCGCTGTTGCCGGCATATGAACGCATTGGCCGGATCGCCCGGCGCTTTTGGTGCAACTATATCGACGAAACATCCTGGTTTAAGGAAAATGATCTGCACTGGTTGTGGGCCATGGTCAACGAACGGGCGGCCTTTTATCGCATCGCCCCGCACTGATCCAAGGAGACATTCGAAAAACTGGTCTGGGATTGGAACGGCATTCTGATCAGCGACGGTTGCCTATTTCTTCAGAAGCTTGATCATCTCTTTGGCCACAGCTTCCGATGAGGCAGGGTTCTGACCTGTTATGAGGTTCCCGTCAACCTCAACATAACTCACCCAGTCGTCGCCTTTGTTATACAAGGCTTGATTGGACTTGAGCATATCTTCAAGCAAAAAAGGGACAACCTGTGTCAGTTGCACGGCTTCTTCTTCGGTATTGCTGAACCCGGTCACTCTTTTGCCTTTCACCAGGGGTTCACCATTCTCGCCTTTCGTATGGCGCAACACGCCGGGGGAGTGACAGACAAGTCCCAAGGGCTTTCCTTGTTTGTAAAAAGCCTCTAAAAGGGCAATGGAATTCTGATCTTCAGCCAGATCCCAAAGCGGTCCGTGCCCGCCTGGATAGAAAACAGCATCGAAATCCGAAGGGGTAAGAGAATCTAAGCGGTGGGTGTTGGCAAGCTGCTTTTGCGATGCCTCGTCTTTTCGAAACCGCTCTGTTGCTGCTGTCTGAAATTCAGGCGCGTCGCTTTTAGGGTCCAGTGGGGGATTGCCCCCCTTGGGTGAGGCCAAGGTGACGTCAATGTTCTGGTCTTTAAAGACGTAATACGGTGCCGCAAACTCTTCCAACCAGAAACCGGTTTTAAGCCCTGTGTCACCAAGTTTATCATGGGATGTAATAACCATTAATATTTTCATGAGAATCTCCTTTTATGCGTTCACGCGGATAACTAATTTGCCGAAATTTTGACCCTCGAACAGGCCGATAAATGCTTTGGGTGCACTTTCCAACCCATCGACCAGATGTTCGCGATATTTGATCTGCCCGGAGCTTACCCATTCGGTCATCTCCTTTGCAAATTCGTTGTAGCGGTGGCCGTAGTCATCAAAAATGATGAACCCCTGGACCTTTAAGCGTTTGACCAGAATCGTGCTCATAAGAAGCGAGAGGCGGTCCGGCCCATCGGGAAGCTGTGTGGCATTGTATTGGGAAATGAGCCCACAAACCGGAATTCTGGCTTTTATATTCAGCAGGGGCAGGACGGCATCAAATACTTTGCCCCCTACACTCTCGAAATAGATGTCAATTCGCTTGGGGCAAGCCTGGGTGAGCTGTTGGGCAAAATCCGACGATTTATGGTCCAGACATTCGTCAAAACCCAGAACCTCTTTGGCGTATTTACATTTTTCGCTTCCGCCGGCTACACCGACCACACGACAACCCTTCAACTTGCCTATTTGTCCTACCGTCGCACCCACCGGGCCGGTGGCCGCAGCGACGACCAAGGTCTCTCCCTGTTTGGGTTGGCCGATATCCAATAACCCCATATATGCGGTAAAACCTGGCATGCCCAATATCCCCAATGCATAGGAAGGATTCTGGGGGGTTTTTCCTAATCGGATAAGGCCGGAACCATCAGAAAGCGCATAATCCTGCCAGCCACTATACGCAAGGACCCACTCACCTTCCTTGTAATCAGGGTGCCGGGATGTTTCGACCTGAGAAATTGTTGCACCCACCATCACTTGATCAATCTTAACAGGTTCTGCATAAGATGGCGCATCGTTCATCCTGCCCCGCATATAAGGGTCAAGGGAAAGATACTCGGTGCGCAGCAGCACCTGCCCTTCAATTGGTTCAGGCACAGAAGCCCTCTCTAAGCGGAAGTTCTCAACCACCGGAATGCCGTGGGGACGCTCAGCCAGCACTATACTTCGGTTGTGTTCTCTATTTTGAGACATGATTCACTCCTTTTTTTTGACAATTCTTTTTTTTCAACAACACAATGCAGCGCCTCTTTCGTGGCAAGAGTTGAAAAGCACTTATTACATGAAATACAGGAGGCCTTTTTCCTGTCTCCTGCGGCCCATCTTTTGACAAGGTGGGGTTCTCTGATAAGGGGCCGTGAAAGCGCTACATAGTCGGCGAGTCCTGAGGCGATGACTTCTTCCGCTATATTATAGGATAGAAAACCACCCACAAGAATCAGTGGCATCTTTATTTCCTTCTTAAATGTTTCGGCAGCCTTCCTGTAGTAGGCTTCCCGCTCTTCAGACTTTGATGTACCGGCCCTGGAGGGGATGAGTTTGCCGGATTCAAAGGTTCCGCCGCTCATCTCGATGGCGTCCATTCCACGGTCTTCAAGCATATGGCAAACCTTGATGATCTCCTTCACCGTGATCCCCCCTTCGAGAAAATCCTCCGAGTTGATCTTGACCAAGACCGGGAATGACTTTCCGACCCTTTGCCTGATTTCTTCGTACACCTGGACAAGAAACCTTGCCCGGTTCTCAAGGGTTCCACCGTATGCGTCATCCCGCTGGTTATAATAGCCAGACAAGAACTGACTCAGCAGGTAGCCATGGGCCGCGTGGATCTGAACCGCATCAAAGCCGGATTTTACAGCTCTTTGCGCCGCATCACCAAAGGCTTTTACCGTTCTTTTGATCTCATCAACCGTCATTGCAGACGCTTTTTTAATTTTATTTACAAATACGTTTGAAGGGCCGATGGGTGCATATTCGTCTTTTCCGATGCCGTATTTTCCGGCATGGGCCAACTGCACGGCAACAAGTCCGCCATGTTCGTGAACAACCGAAGCAACCCGTTTCAAGCTGTCGATCATTGCGTTGGAATAGATTCCCATCTGTCGAGGGCCTGCCTGACCTTCCCTTGTCACATGGGCGTGGCCCGTAATAAGAAGCCCGACGTCTCCAAGGGCGAGTTGTGCCATGCAGTCGAGCAGCTGATCATTCACCCTGCCATCAAGCCCTGCCATTGCTTCGTGGGTAGCAGATCTGACAAAATGATTTTTTATATTCATTCCATTTATCTTGGTTGCTTCAAATAATCTGGACATTTTTTTCCTTTTATATTAATGAGTTAACACAGATTGACAATGAAGGTATTACAATCTGAATTTCCTTGAAAGATTGGCCTGTTTCCAAGCAACATTCAGCCGATTTAATTGAGCAAAATTAGGGTCAGGGTTACAGGCTAAGTTCCAAAATTTTCCTGCTGACATCCAGTGTGATCTCCCGTCGCTCACCCAAACCAACCATTCCATGGGCCTTCAGCTGGGCCTGAAGATCCGGGATGCCAGTATTGGGAATACAAACAATTTAGCAGGCATTGTGATATCTGTAAAGATTTTACGCTTGATATTTTTATACTTCAAGGCATAGTACCAGAAGCTTTAATTTTACAAGATTCAATATCGTGTCAGGCAGCTTACCATTTAAATATAGCACAGGCGATCGAGAATCCGCCGCCGGTCGCGCAGAACAGAACTACATCCCCTGGTCGAGGACCTTTACCTTCAACCAGTGCATCGTCAAGAGCCATAGGAATACAGGAGGCGCCAGTATAGCCCCATTTGTCCATTATCCAGTGGGTTTTTTCCAGTGGTTGGTTGAGCTGTTGCATGACATCTTTGATGGTATTGACGTTCAACTGGGTGAAAAGAAAGAAATCAACTTCATCCACTGCGGCCAACCCTGCCTTGGCAACGGTTTGACGGATGAGCGGAGGCCAGTTATCGTTGTTAAAGGTTGTCGGAAATTTCTCCAAAAACTGCATAACAGGACGATTGAGGTCGTTGTCGTTGACAGGAGAGGCAGCCCCGCCGGTGTATATCCCCCATGATTTGTAGTACTGACCCTTAGAAATCAGCTTTGAGGCCAGGTAGCCCGGCTCGTCGCTGACACTCATCACCACCGCACCGGCCCCATCGCCAAAGAGTGTGCAGGTACGCTTATCATGATAATCAAGGAAGCGGGTCATGGCGTAGCCGCCAACGACCAAAACATTGTTGATGTCTATATCGACTGTGATCTGCTTGGCTGCAACATCCAAACCTGCAACCCAGGAGGCACAGGCACTGTTGATATCAAAAGTCCCGCTGTTCAAGGCGCCCAGTTTATGTTGCAAAATGGGAGCAGTGGCAGGGCTGATGTAATCGGGCGTGTCAGTGCCCAAAATAATCAGATCGATATCGGCGGGATCGAGGTCGGCTCGCTCTAAGGCTTGACGAGCGGCAGCGGTACACATATCGCTGGTTGTTTCATTATCAACCACACGGCGTTCTGCAATACCCACATTTTCCTTGAGCCAAGCATCCACGTCCCCAACAAGGGGCTCAAATTCTGCGTTAGTCATGACGCGTTCCGGCAGGTAGCGGCCGGTACTAATTATCTTGGCATAGCGTTTTTCCATTGGACGTCCATTCTTCCTTTTGTTTACTATGATCCAAGGTTCCTTACCTTAAACTTCAACTGAAGTTCAATCGAGAGAATAGATGATAAAGGAACTGAATCATGTTAATTTTGCAACTGGAATTTTTGATACCTATAATCGAAACCATAAAAAGTAAAGATCATTTACCATCAGCACATCATGAATCCAACTCTTGTTCAATAAATATATCATAATCATAATAATCAAAAAGACAAACCCCGAAAATGGATTTGCCCTTTTCAAAAAACGATATCACAAATAATTTAGGGCCTCAAAAACCTGTAGTTTATAGCAGAAATCTGCCTTTTACGTTATTTTTGAGATGGGTTGAAATGTCATTGAGAAAGCTCCAGCTTCTCGGGTTCGCAAAGCAGCTCAGGATTTACAGCTGTCAGCCCGCAATTCCGGCACTGCCACCTGTCGTTATTCACTCTGTTATGACAGTGTTTCGGCGGCTTT
>JAAXQD010000225.1 GCA_012974475.1 Desulfobacterales bacterium | reverse complement strand
ATATTGGGGTGATGCCGTCTGGTGTGAAACGTGTGATACCTCCAACTTATCACAAATGAGCCCCATTGCCGATACCTGCTATATACCTGTAGTCCCCAAAGTTGTTTCAGAACCTGTGATATCGTTTTTCAAAAGGGGCAAATCCTTTGTCGAGGTTTGCTCTTTTTATTTTGATGATATATGTAAACCGATTAGAGTTGATTCAGGTGAAGATCCCGTTATGCGGAGAAGGGGGCATGATTAATCAAGTAAAATCCGTCTGGTAGAGGGGTAAAGAAATGGCAAAGGTCAGCATTATTAAGGCCACATATTCAGATCCAGAGATTGAAACCCTCCTTGCACCCCTTGGGGGGATGGAGCAGTTTGTAAAAAAGAACGAGAAAGTCCTCCTCAAGGTTAATCTATTATCTGCCAAAGAGCCGGAAAAGGCCGTGACCACGCACCCTGAATTTGTAAGGGCTGTAGCTAAGGCTGTAAGAGAGGCAGGAGGAGAACCGTATATTGGAGACTCCCCTGCAGGACCCTTTTCCAAAAGAAATCTTAACAAGGCCTATGAGCGTTCAGGACTCAAGAATTTGGCAAGAGAAGAAGAGATTCCTCTGAACTTTGATACAGGCGTCAAGAAACTTGATATCCCCAGTGGCAAAAGATTGCAAAGGTCTACCATCTGTAATTATGTGTTAAATGCCGATAAGATCATTGCGCTGCCGAAACTTAAAACCCACTCCTTTCAGTATATGACACTGGCCTGTAAGATCATGTATGGAGTCGTTCCCGGTCTTACCAAGGCAAAATACCACGCTCAGTTTCCAAGAAGAGTTAGCTTTGCGGACATGATGCTGGATATTCTTACCATCGTAAAGCCACACCTATATATCATGGACGGTATATTGGGAATGCAGGGTCAGGGACCTGGAAGCGGAGATCCCGTAAAGATGGATCTGGTTCTTGCATCAACAGATTATGTGGCAATGGACATTTCAGTATGCAAAATTTTGGGCGTCGAGCCCGTGGGCATACCGGCACTTAAAAGGGCTAAAGTTCGTGGTTTGTGGCCTGAGAGGATTGACTATCCGATCCAGGGACCCGAGGATGTTTCCTATAAAGGATTCAGACTACCAAACACGGCCGATCATCTATTAACCGGCAAAAAACCTCCAAGAAAAAGCCCCGTTATTACGAATAAATGCACAGCGTGTGGGGATTGCGAAAGCATTTGTCCTAAAGATGCAGTCAAGGTGCAAAACCAGATGGCAGAGGTAACCTATTCAAAATGCATAAGGTGTTTCTGCTGCCATGAGGTCTGTCCTGAAGATGCCATCATGTTGCGTAGTGTGAAGTTAAATTGAAAAGATCTATAGCCTTCACCCGAATACCGTATCTTGGGGTCGAACATTCTCGTAACAAATGGCAACATTTTCAATATACATGCAGTTTCGGTGAGATGCGTTTTTGTAGGATAGCCAGATATACCAGTGTGCGTTAGAAAGGACTTCAGTGTTTGAACCGAAAAAAACTACGTATGAAATAAACAAATCAAAGTCAACCCTCTCCGTTTCCTCATCAACTATGCAGAGTCATATTTGGATGATTGTCTTCTCACTAATTATCGCTGGCTCATTTCGTGTATCAGCATCCATTACTACCGGCATCGATTCAACTGTGTTGACCTTCTGGCGGTTCCTTACCGCAACGACAATTTTTGCACTGATGCTTCCCTTTGTAAATGGTTTACAATTGCCTGGCTGGCGGGATTTGGGTCGATACAGCATTGTCGGCGGCAGCTATGGTTTGTTTTTCATATTGATGTTCGAGGCATTAAAGAGCACCACCCCTCTGAACACCAGTACCATTTACACAATCTTGCCACTATTGACAATGTTGCTGGGGCGCCTGTTAGGTGAACCGTTAAACGTTCGTCAAATGGGAATCCTGGCGCTATCTATGGTGGCCACGATTTGGGTGATCTTCCGTGGCAATTGGCATCAAATGATAGGTTTGCAGTTTTCTCAAGGAGATATTATTTTTTTTATAGGAACTGGCTGTCTGGCGGTCTATATGCAATCTATGAAAAGGCTTCAGCGAAATGAATCCAAGATCTGCTTCACCTTTTACAGCTTGCTGATAGCCACAGTGGCGTTGTTAGTCACCGTATTAGTGCGGACCGAGGCCCTGCCTTTTCCCAGTATCCGTGTGTGGCTTGGGATTTTCTATTTAGCAGGCCCTTCAACGGCCGGCACTTTCTGGATTTTACAATATACTGCACCCCGCCTGGGTCCTAACCGCGTGGTGGCCTATACTTTTCTGACGCCTTCGGCTGTGGCCGCTTTGGAATGGGGACTGGGACTTTCGTCCCCCGAATGGTCAGTGTTGCCTGGAATTGGACTGACCCTGGCAGCCGTATGGTTACTTCAACTGGACGTAGTAACAAAAGACCGGCTTGAAAAGTTGTGATATTTAGAGTTTATCTATGGAACTCGAAACACTTCGATCATATCTTCTTAAAAAACAAGGCGCATTTGAAGATTTCCCTTTCGGACCTGAAGTAATGGTTTATAAAGTTATGGGAAAAATGTTTGCACTTGTTTTTTGGGGTGAATCGTCATTACGAATAAATCTTAAATGCGATCCTGATCTCGCCATGCATTTTCGTGCCTTATACAAAGCTGTAACACCCGGCTATCATATGAATAAAAAGCATTGGAACACCATAACTTTAGACGGCTCAATACCCGATGATGAAATTCATGCAATGATTGATGATTCATATAGTTTGGTGGTTAGAGGCTTAAAAAAAGCTGATAGAAAAAACTTGGCAATGGAGGTTGTGAATTTCACATATGAACGATAATAAATTCAGATGCGTCTGGCCGGGTAGTGACGAAATAATGATTCGATACCACGATGAAGAATGGGGCGTTCCCGTACATGATGATTTAATATGGTTTGAATTCATAGTTCTCGATGCCTTTCAGGCAGGACTTTCATGGAAAACAGTGCTCCACAAACGAGAGGCGTTTAGACAAGTGTTTTATGGTTTTGATCCCGTGAAGGTTGCTATAATGTCAGATAAAGAAAGAGAAAATGCCCGCCAAAATCCGGCCATCATCCGGAATCGTTTGAAGATCAGAGCTACTGTTAAAAATGCTATGGCTTTTCTCAAGGTCCAGGAAAAATGGGGATCTTTCGATTCCTTTATTTGGTCGTTCACCAATGGGGAGATAATTCATAATTCTTGGAGAGATTTGAAAGACTTACCTGCTTCCACCCCACTTTCTGACGAGGTAAGCAAGGCCTTAAAAAAAGAAGGTTTTTCATTTGTAGGAAGCACAATTTGCTATGCGCTTCTCCAGGCATCGGGTGTGGTCAACGATCACTTGGTACATTGTTTCAGGTATAAAGAATTGATTTATGGCTGACGGAACAGGTTCAAACAATTCGTTTCCCACCTGTTCTGAAACCCGTGATATCTCCAACAAACATGTAACGAGCCCCGATTGCATGTTACTGCTATGTATCCAACATTTTAACAGTAGGTTCAGAACCTGTGATATCGTTTTTCAATAAGGGCAAATCCATTTTATAGGGTTTGCTTTTTTGCAATTTTGTGGAGTTTACGATATATGTACTGAAAATTGAGAAGCTTGGACCTGTGGTTTTGGCAAGATAACACATAGTCTGACTTCGGGTTTAATAGACTGCTTATGATGTTGGTTCCGAATCTTTAATTTTGTGCGATTCACGATTGAGGCAAGCAATCCTCACTTTTTGCAAGCTTTTTCCTGCGCACTCATGCCTGGCGTTCGACAAACGATGAAAGGAACTCTAATGAAACAACGATACTTAACTATTATGTTACTCGCTCTTATTCTGACTCCTGTCGTTGGGACAGCCACTGAAGCAGCAAATCGACCGAACATTTTATTAATTGCTGTCGACGATATGGGCTACTCGGATGTAGGTCCCTTTGGAAGCGAGATAAAGACCCCAAGCATCGACTCACTTGCCAGGAAAGGCCTAAAGTTCACCAATTTCTATGTTGGGCCGAGCTGCTCACCTACGCGTTCCATGCTGTTTTCCGGAAATGACAACCACGTTGCCGGCCTCGGCAACATGTACGAACGACTGACACCTAATCAAGTCGGGCAACCTGGGTACGAGGGTTTCTTAAACGAGCGGGTGGTATCGGTCGCCTCAATTTTAAGGGATGCCGGCTATCACACCTACATGGCAGGCAAGTGGCACCTTGGTCATGAACCCAATCAGGATCCTTCCAAACGTGGGTTCGAGAGGGCTTACACTATGCTTCAAGGCGGGACGAGTCACTTCGATGACGAGTGGATGATGTACGCAAACTATACGCCCACTTACCGAGAAGACGGTGTACGCACCCATGTTCCCAAGGGCTTTTACTCCACAGAGTTTTACGCCGACAAGATTATTAAGTACATGGATGAACAAAGAGACAACAAACCCTTCTTCGCCTACCTTGCGTTTACCGCACCACACGATCCGCTTCACGTGCCGGACGAATGGCTTGACCGCTACAAAGGGCAATATAACAACGGTTACAATGCTCTGCGCACAAGGCGTCTTGCCCGTATGAAGGAACTCCGAATTGTTCCTGGTGCAACTGAACTCGGGCCATGGGTGAAGGGGATCCCACAGTGGGAGGGACTCACTGCTGAGCAGAAAAAGATGGAAATACGCCGAATGGAAATCTACTCGGCGATGGTCGAGAACATCGATCATCACATCGGGCGCGTTCTCCAATATCTGGAAAGTTCAGGAAAGAAGAGGGACACTCTCATCGTCTTCTTCTCGGATAACGGTGCTAATGGTTTTGAGATGGATAGTTATCTCGGTACCGATGAAGCATGGGTGGAGCGCAATTCCGATAACCGATTCTCCAACTGGGGCAAACGCGGGTCGCGCATCGCTCCGGGACCCGGGTGGGCGCAAGCCAGTTCGACTCCTTTTCATCTCTTCAAGAACTTTCTCGCCGAAGGCGGGATTCGCTCGCCGTTGATCATTAGCGGGCCTGGTGTTGCCCATCAGGGCGAGACCGTGGATTGCGTAGCGCATGTTATGGATTTAGCACCCACATTTCTTGAACTTGCTGGAGCAACATATCCTGCTACCTACAACGGCAAGCCAGTCGAGCAACCGCGCGGAAAGTCGATGGTTCCGCTTCTATCCAAAAAAAGTTCAACGGTTCACGGGCCAGATGAAGCGATTGGTTGGGAATATAACAACTACAAGGCGATTCGGATTGGCGACCACAAAGCGACCTGGATCAGTAAGCCCTATGGTCCGAGTGAATGGCAGATCTTCGATCTGAGCGTCGATCCCGGCGAAAGCAAGGATTTATCCACCCAGAAGCCAAAGCTGAAGCAGCGCCTTATTGATGCCTGGGATGAGTACGCCAAGTCGGTAGGGGTTGTCCCTCCCGAAGTTGACCCCCTTTCCAATAAATAGACTTAAGGGGATAGACATCTCAGGAGTATTGCCGAACAAGGCTCTGCTGTCAGACAACTTTTCCGCTGCGCTCCAAATTTGCCGCAGAGCACGGCGTTAACCCAATGCATGATACCTGCCTTTCATGGTGCAAATTTGGAGCCCTAAAATTTGATTGATCTGGAAACGAAATCATCTATCCGAAACTTTGGATACCTGCTATGTATCTTGAGTTTTGGCAACGTTTCAATTGGTTGTGATAT
>JAAXQD010000220.1 GCA_012974475.1 Desulfobacterales bacterium | reverse complement strand
GCTTATGGGTAGCATTATGCGTGCATTTCTACTAATTTTCCTTCGTCTATGAAATTAAAAGGAGGTGAGCCGTGTCTATTCTCTTTACACCAATAGATTTGGGAAATGTTCAGGTTAAAAATCGGTTTATCCATTCTGCAACATACGAAGTTATGGCGATAGAAACGGGTGAGGTTAGTGATAAGCTCATCAAAAGATATCAACGTTTGGCCAAAGGGGAAGTAGGTCTGATTATTCCTGGTTATATGTATGTTCACCCGTTGGGTCGGTCTTATAAGTATCAAACTGGAATCCACAACGATGATATGATTCCTGGTCTGAGGAAGCTGGTTGAAGCAGTCCATCAAGAAGGCGGAAAGATAGCGTTTCAATTAGCGCATGCAGGAAGACAAACAACAAAAGCCATGATTGGGCAGACTCCACTCGGGCCTTCGAGCAAGGGAAGGAATCCCATCACTTTCGTCAAACCCAAGGAGATGAGCGCAGATCAAATTCAAGAGGTGATCCAAGCTTTTGGGATTGCAGCCAATAGGGCCGTTGAAGCCGGCGTGGATGGAATTCAGCTACATGCTGCACATGGATATTTGATCAATCAATTCATTTCGCCTTTTTTCAATCATAGAAAAGATGAATGGGGTGGCTCAGATACTAATCGCTTTCGTTTTTTAAAAAAGGTCCTTTCAGAGGTCAGAAAGGTATTACCACAAGGAATGCCTGTTTTTGTAAAATTAAATGCCCACGACTATACACCACAGGAAGGGATTACTCCTTCCTTGGCTGTGACATATGCCAGGTGGCTGTCAGAATTAGAGATCAATGGATTGGAGATAAGCTGCGGATCACCTGTTTACTCTTTTATGAACATGTGCCGGGGCGATGTTCCAGTGAAAGAATTGGTAAATAGCCTCCCATTTTGGAAAAGACCTCTGGGAAAACTTATGCTGAGAAATATGGTAGGAAAATACGACTTTGAAGAAGGATATAATATTGAAGCTGCAAAGATGATAAAACCTGTTCTTGGTAAAACACCTTTATTCGTTGTGGGTGGTTTACGACAGGTAGCGGAAATGAGAGAGGTATTAGAGAAGCAATATGCCGACTGTATATCTATGTGTCGTCCGTTTATTCGAGAGCCTTTTATTGTTAAAAAAATCAAAGAAGGAAATGCTGAGGCCGTTACTTGTGTTTCTTGTAATAGGTGCTTGGCTGCCGTTACTCACAATATTCCCGTGCAGTGTTACAATAGGGGTTTACCGGAATCATGAATTATACTTTGCAAGAAGTTCTGGTGCACAGTAACTAAGCTTATGGATTTAAACAACTAATCTGTAATCCGCATAACCTCAGCATTGAGAAGGGCGCTCGTAACCTCGCGCCTCTCATGCTGGTCGTTATGGACATAAAAACCATATAAAAAGCCATATTTTTATATTGACACATATCTTGATCTGCCGTATCTTAATCGTATGACGAAACAATCTGATTTTGAGTGGGATTCTTCCAAAGACAAACTGAATCAAGAGAAACACGGTGTCTCCTTTGCCTTAGCGCAACTTGCTTTCCTGGATTACAATCGTATCATTTTGGAGGACCTGGAACACAGCGATGATGAAAAACGGTATTATTGTCTTGGCAGGGTCGCTGGTGGAATTATGACCGTAAGATTTGCCCATCGAAAAAACAAAATCAGAATTTTTGGCGCCGGATATTGGCGGAAAGGGAAAAAGATTTATGAAAGGGAAAATAAAATACACGGATGAGCCTATCGGAAAGGTAAAGGTCCTTTCCGACTTCCTTCCTTCACCTGAAGAACTGGCTCTAAAAGACGAAACCGTTAAGGTTACTATTGCTCTCAGCAAGGCCAGCGTAGAATTCTTTAAAAATGAGGCAAAGAAATACAATACTCAATATCAGAAGATGATTCGTAGACTATTGGATGAATATACGGCCCATCAAGCCTAAACCGTCCATAACCTTTAAGGATTGACACGACCTGAAAGGTCGTTTTCAATCCATTGTTCAAGAAGCCCGGTTTACTGAGTGAATGGGTTCAAACCTTGAATTGTGAATTAGAATAAAACTTACTGCTTATATTCACAATTCAAGGTTTGACCGCCTAGGCGATTCCATCCTACAAAGGCTATTTTAATTCTAAAAGTGTCCAACATCTATATGGCTTAATAAATCGAAAGGAAAATTATGATGCGTATTGAAGTATTGGGTATTTCCGGGAGTCCTATAAAAAATAGTAACACGGACCGACTCGTTAAAGCTGTATTAAATGCAACCGGGCTTGAATCCGAATTTGTGAAACTTAGCACTATTAATGTCAGACCCTGCCTTGCCTGTAAAAAATGTGTTCCGGACAACCTCTGCAAAGTTAAAGATGATTTTCCGGAACTCTCAGAAAAAATCAAAAAGGCCAAGGCGCTGATTATCGGCGCATATATTCCCTATGGACAGATAGACGGTTTCACAAAAGCGCTTCTTGAAAGATTCTGGTCGCTGAGACATGTGAACAACCTGCTCAGGGGCAAACTGTGCGCAACGGTTCTGACCGGCCTGCAACCCGATGCCTTGGATAACGTCAATCAATCATTGGCTGCCGAGTTAAGGGATTATGAACGCATGGATCTTATCGGACAATTGACGGTTCAGGGAAATCTTCCCTGTTTGACATGTGGCGAGGGCGATGAGTGCGAAATGAGTGGACTGAAAGTAATGTACGGTCCTGATGCCAGGACATCCGATTTCCGATACTCACAGGTTGAGGATCAGAAAGAGGTAGGCTTCTGTAGATATCTTTGCGGTGGCCGATTTTGATAATCAGAATCAATAGGATATCATCTTGAATTTCATAAACAATCCGATAATCTCCGACCCGAATTTTGTGAAAGGGATTGTCTCCCTTCATCTTGGTTGTCTCCGGGTTCGGAAGGTTTTCAGCGAGATTGTCAATTGCCTTGCTGATGCGTTTTTAGTCAGGCTTGGAAATCTTCTTAAGCACTTTTGCCGCAGACCTTTTGACCTCTATCCTATATTTCAAAGTCCGAGTTCCTTTTTCAGATCTTCCCAGGGGATCGGCTCACCGGTTTCATTTTTAGCTTTCCACGCATCTTCTATATCAATGTGGTCCTCTAAATCTTGCAACAATTTAAGCTCTTTCATAGAAACAATAGCAGCAATAGGCTCCCCCCGACGAGTTAGAACAAAGGATTTATCGCCGAAAGCTACCTGGTTAATAATATTTGCGAATTTTTTTCTTGCATCAGCAGTTGTTATTTTTTTGAGCATGATAATCACCTCAATCGTTTGGTATGTACAATTGGTACTTTTTGTGCATATAGTACGCCATGAATTGTCTGTTGTCAATAGAGAATTTTAATTTAAATATTAGAAGCTTATAACCATTGCATGAACGCTGCCTGAGATTTCGCTGCGCTTCATCTCAGCAGGTTATGCCCACGTTATATTTTTCTAACCAATAAAAAATCTTGCATTTTGTTCCGACAATGCTTACAATGTATTACATTAAAATACATTGGGGGTGATGTATGAGCACAGCAATATCAGTAAGAATACCAGATGAACTCGCATCGAAACTGTCTGAAATTTCAGAGGAAACAGAAAGACCTAAATCTTTTCACATTCAAAAGGCTCTTGAGGCTTATTTGGCAGAACTTGCCGACATTCAAGTTGCTATTGATCGGTTGCATGACACATCTGACCCGGTTTTTTCCATCAAAGACATGAGGAAAGAGCTTGAGCTATAAACTTGCATTCAAAAAGTCTGTTTCCCGAGACCTGAAGAAATTAAGCAAAGATGATGCCGAAAGAATTCTGGACAAAATAGAGCAGGATCTACCTGAAAAGGCAGATAATTTTCCACTATTAACAGGAAAATTCGCAGGCTTGCGGAAATTTAGAATTGGGGACTATCGAGTCATCTACACTATTACTGAAAACACGGCTCTTGTTCTAAGGATTAGCCATAGGCGGGATGCCTACAGATAAAATATAACCAGGCGTTCCACTCGGACAGCGGAAATCATCGTCCTCTTTGAAATATTTTGTTTGAAATCTATTCATCGCTTTTAAAATTATTCAGTGTAATACCCGCCGCCGGTGAACTCTCCGTTATACCTAAACGGGCAGAGCCGAAGCCAAAAATATAGCCGATAGATAGTTGCATAATATTTTGCACAAACATGACAGCATATTAGCTGTAGGGTACTAATTATAGGAGTTTTAATAATGGTAGATCAGAAATGGTTAACAACTTCTGCCGGAGTAAAAATGCCACGGATTATTTACGGGACGGCCTGGAAAAAGGACCGTACGGCAGACCTGATTGTGAAAGCCATCCAAACAGGGTTTAGGGGGATCGATACCGCTTGCCAACCGAAACACTATAACGAGCCACTGGTAGGAGTAGCGATTCAAAGACTGAAAGATCATGGTATCGAACGTGAGGTCTTGTTCCTACAAACCAAATTCACCCCACTTTCTGGTCAGGATCCAAGACACGTCCCATACGATAAGAATTCCCCTGTTGAGCTGCAGGTCGCCCAATCCTTTGAAGCATCGAAAAAAAACCTACAAACAGAATATGTAGATTCTCTAGTACTTCATTCACCAATGGCACCCCACTCGCTTTTGATGAAGGCCTGGAGCGCAATGGAAAAAATTCAAAAGGCTGGTGGAGCTCGTCAGTTGGGAATCAGCAACTGTTACGATACTGAAGTGATTAGGTCACTCTATACCGATGCCAACGTGAAGCCAGCAGTTGTACAAAATCGGTTTTATCAGGAAACGGGGTATGATGCAGACTTGCGATACTGGTGCTCTAATCATGGAGTTATTTACCAGAGTTTTTGGACTCTCACTGCAAATCCTCATATTCTAGCCAGCAATACCATTCGAACCATTGCTCAGAAGTACAAAAAATCTGAAGCGCAAATCTTTTTTCGATATCTTAGTCAATCTGGCATTGTGCCGCTTACAGGAACGTCATCTGAGCAGCACATGAGGGAAGACCTCAGCATCTTTGATTTTGAGCTTTCTTCTGAGGATTTTAAGAATGTGAGTCTCCTACTAAATCAAAAATAACCAGTCGCTGGGGATCGACTCGGGAATCGCTGGCGCTCTTCCGCGCGTCTCAGCTTCAGCGTTAGCTGGTTTAACAAATTAGAAAAAACAAAGGATGATGAACAATGACAAAATGGTTAATCGGATTTGCTTTAATTATTCTTGGGGCGAGCATGACCTATGCCCAAGGCTATGAGAATACCTCTGCGAAGATAAATACTCGAATCGGAGAACTCGAATTCGTCGGCGGCTACCCAACACAGGCCACCATCGACAAAGCATTTGACCAGCTCGATGTCCAGCGGGCGACGCAGGCTTATCTCGAGTTTATGCCTATGATGTCGGTCAATGCCATTTTAGACTCTTTAGGCAGAGATTATGGCATGCCGAATCCCGGTGACGTGGGCGTATACGTCGAACCTGGCATCGGTAAGGTCGGGGCGATCGGTCTGACTTATAATACCGAGAGCATTTACTCAACGGTCAACGTTGATTTGAAGGAGGACGGGCCAACGGTCGTGGAGACACCTCCCAATGTTCTGGGAATTGTGAATGACGGCTGGCAGCGATGGTTGACAGATTTAGGCAACGTTGGCCCTGACAAAGGCAAGGGTGGCAAATACCTGCTTCTGCCTCCGGGGTATGAGGGGGAGGTGCCAGTTGGCTATTTCATCGTAAAATGTCCAACCTACCGCAACTGGGTCATGGTGCGCGGCTTCGTTGAGGACACCGGCACCGGCGACAAGGCCCTGCAGTACTACCGCAAAAGGTTTCGGGTCTATCCGTTGGCCAGTGGCCCGCGCCAGGACGCTAAGTATGTCAGTGTGTCGTTTAAGGGCGGCGATACTACCCACCCGCGCGATGCCAGCTATTTCGACATGCTCAACCAGATCGTCCAGTACGAGCCAGCCTCTGCATTCACAGCATATGAGTTGGGTCTACTCAAATCGTTGGGCATTGAGAAAGGCAAGCCATTCACCCCGGATGGGCGCATGAAAAAACTTCTGGTCAGTGACGGCCTATCATCCTGACACGCGCTCACTTCTGCAGAACGGCACTCCAAAGCCTAGCATCAGCTCCTACGACATACCTGATGTGAACCAGGATGGTTCTGTCGACATCTGGTTCGCGCCGAAACCCCCGATAGGCAAAGAGAAGAACTGAATCAAGACCATTCCCGGTGAAGGCTGGTTCATCTACATCAGGCTCTATGGTCCCCTGGAGCCGTACTTTAACGGGGAGTGGAAGCCGGATGATATCGTTAAAGTAAATTAAAGGGCTGCGTCTCCAGCTAACAAGGCTAATTCAGCTGACGCAAAAAACCGCGCGGCTGATTAGCAGCGTTATACATTTAATTCGAGGAAATTTTTCAAATGGAAAGAAGATATTTCGACGATCTAAAGGATGGAGAACATCTTCATTGTCAGCCTGTCGTAATGACGCGAGAGGCTATTATCGACTTTGCAAAAAAATTTGATCCGCAACTGTTCCATATTGATGAGAACGCTGCGAGTGAATCGCTTTTTAGCGGACTGATTGCATCTTCTCTTCATACCCTCTCGGCCTGCACACGTGTCGTCGTAGAAGCACAAGGCAATGTAGCAATTCTAAGCGGTGTCGGCATGCATGAGGTCAAAATGTTCAATCCGGTTCGTCCCGGTGATGTTCTTTCGGTAAATGCCTGTTGGACGGAGTTACAAAGATCACGTAGTAAACCGGACCGGGGTTTTGCGTCAATCAAGTGCAAGGTTGCCAATCAGCAAAAGGAGCCTGTCATTGAATACGGCTATCGTTACTTAATTGCCTGTGAGAATTTCGAGATTCCGCGGTTCCGAACATGATCCATTTAAGCATAACATCCATATGCCCTTCGCTTGCAAAGAAAAACCTACTCCTATAGATCGGAAGGTATAGAGCAATATATTTCCTCTTTGCATATGATACTATATGAATTCAAGCTGAAAGTGCACCACGAATAGCTTTGTAAAAGGAAATCAAGAATGACTAAAGAAGCCGAAGTGGCGAAAAGGGATACCTCAGGGGAAGAAGGACACAACCATAGAGGAAAGTCCACAGAGGACCGTTTGGACAAAGAGCTGATATTGAATGCGCTGAACATTAAGGCCGGACAAACAGTCCTCGATGCGGGGTGCGGCAATGGATATATGTCCAAGATGTTTTCAAATGCGGTTGCCCAATCCGGGAAAGTGTATGCACTGGACCCAGATAAATACGTTATAGAAGTTCTCGGAAAAGAAACTCGAGGCACCAATATCGAGGCGATGGAAGGCGATATAACGACGCCGACCCCGCTCGAGCCTACATCTGTGGACCTTATTTATCTATCGGCAGTGATTCACGGGTTTTCCAAGCAGCAAATGCAGCACTTCTTACAGGAAGTCAAACGCCTTCTCAAACCAACTGCGCTGTTGGCAATTGTTGAAATAGAAAAGAAAGAAACCCCATTCGGGCCTCCCTTGAAAATAAGGTTTTCTCCAGAAGAACTGAAGGACATAGTTCCTTTGGCTCCTATAAATACAATACAAGTGGGTGAGCACTTTTATATGCAGATTTTCAAAAATGAACCCTGATGTTGCCAACGTCGAGGGGTGTTCTTTTTTTGGATACATCCTCTTGATTTAAGCCGATCTGACATTTCCATGAAGATTTTGGGCAGATCATATACCGCCCCTTTTCGTCCAAAGATATGATTCGAATATTCAATTATCTGAAAAGTGTTTATCCTGAAGGCAATGCACACGAACCGTGGAGTCTTGGGGTAAAACGCTCAGGGCCGGATACAATCGGTTTTTCAATGGCCCCGGCAATTCCTTTGAGCATTCCAAAAAAAATCTTTTCATGAAACGGATAGAGCGTGTACCAGTAAAGTATCCCCCACAACCCTTTGGGTAAAAACCGCGACAGCATCTGCAAATCCGTGGAGTGATCTCCCATTGAATCGATTTTGAATTCTAGCAAGGCTTCGCCGGGAACCTTCATTTCAGCCAGTAGAACCAGTCTCTCTTTCGGCACGACATCCAGTACCCGCCAAAAATCCAGGGCGTCTCCAACCCCCAGTTCGGTTGCGTGACGCCGCCCTCGACGCAATCCAACACCGCCGAACAATCGATCCAGCAGACCGCGCAACCACCACAAACCGTCGGCATAGAGTAATAACCTTCATGACCGCCGATCCTGCTGATGGGGAGCCAAACGTCATCCAATGGGGCGTTTATTCAAACCCGATACCCTGCATCCAGCAGGGCTGGAACCAACCGTCCGCCCACATAGCCGGTGGCACCGGCAACCAGAATCGGTTTGTCGTCTTTCATTGAAGCCATCTAATATCCTTACCTGAATTTTTCACGAGCTTGAGGCTTTCATATGTAAGGCATTTTAGGGCGAAGCCATAGTGGACTATTG
>JAAXQD010000231.1 GCA_012974475.1 Desulfobacterales bacterium | reverse complement strand
GATTTTGAGATCTTGAATAACCCCAGAATTCTATTTTTGGTCAACATTTGGTCAACAAATTGGAGAAAATACCCCCCCCATATCCCTGGGTATCCCTACAGTTCCGAATAGAAGAGCTACGAATCCGTAGGTCGCACGTTCAAATCGTGCCGGGCGCACCAATGATGACAAGGGTTTACAGAGATAATGGGCTGTAAGCCTTTTTTGTTTGAAGATTTGTGAAGTGACATGTTAAATTTATCGCCACATTATCTCGGCATCATTTCTGAGGGGCAGCCTCTGATATTTGAATTTCGGATAACCGACCATCATTGCCCCGTAGTTAACATTTCCTTCAGGGAATCCCAGTTCTTTTTGCATGGGTGGCCATGACGTTGCTGCTGCATTAAAGTAGCCGGCCCAACATGTTCCAAGGTCAAAAGACGGAGCAGCCAACTCCAAATATGTCAGGGCAATGGTACAATTTACCGCCGCCGCTCCATCATTTTCACGAGCATGGGCAACGATAACATGGGGTGCATTTCTACCGATGAAGTCATCTCCCTTTTCCCAAAAAGAAACGACTTGATTCAGGTGCAAAGCGGCAGCGAGTGGGGAATCTTCTTTAATTAAATGTCGCATCCAATCGACAACAAATTCAGTCATTCTTTGGACCCCAGCTCTTTCATGTATGACCAGCCATTTGACCGGTTGGAGGTTATGCCCAGAGGGGGCAAAGCGTGCGACATCGATTAGTTTTGTCAGCACTTCTCGCTCAACCTGCTTTTTCTTGTATGTCCTTATGGACCTTCGATGGCGTAAAAAATGTTCGACTTGTTCCGGTCCAAATAACCAGTTCTCATTTATTGGAGGGCATTCTTCCGGTTTCATGGTTGCATGGGACATGGCACCGTGGGGACAAACCGCCACACAATGTCCACAGCGGATACACCGTTTATCTCCGCCATCTACAAGGGTGGGGAAGGCATCCTTATCTTTAAATTCAATGATTCCCGCAGGGCAAACTTCAGCACAAATACCATCACGGTGACATTTTTCTTGATCTACGGCTAACAGGCTCATATTTTTACCTCTTTTGTGGTTGTTTATATTTATCTTACTAAGAACATTAGACAATTAAAATATTTCAGGATGTTGAAATTTGTTGAGGTTTAGGTCCATATCTATGGATAGCGCTTAAAAATGAAATATTCAAGGCCCAAAATGTATTGATTGGGTTTCGATACGTTCGGGAATATGGCATGGCATAGGGAAGGGGAGGGCATTGTGAATGTTGACATTCTTCCTTTAACTTTATATGCTTCTAATTCCTGAAACCTTTCAAGGGTACATCAGGATACGGTCAAAAAAGTATGAAAAAGACGAAGCGTAATTTCATCTACAGGAAGGCACCTATGAAACCTTTTCGAATTGTCGTAATATTTCTAATTGTCGCGTTTCTTGTTGGCTGTGCGGGATCGTCCAAAAAAATGAACACGCTAAAACTCGGTATGACCAAACAAGACGTCATCGAAGCCATTGGCAGCCCAGACAGCACCAGTGCGGCCGGGGATATAGAATATCTTAGATATCGGTTGAATTCGGGTGGGTTTTCCGTCGATGAATATTACGTCAAGTTGCTGGATGGAAAAGTGGGTGCTTACGGAAAGAGGGGCGATCTCAATATTGTCTACTGAACAAAGATTCCGGCAGAACACAACCTCTAATTGCACGGTTACGGCCGCGATTTAGCCTCCGGTGTGATTGAGGCGCGCTTTAGGCGGGAAAAACTCCGCGAGCTTAACGCTTTACAAAAAGCCCAAGCCAACGAACGGGAGGTTTTGAAGCAGGTTCTATTGTGAATATATATTGTCTTCCTTTTCGACCTCTAAGGTCTGGGCAAAAATAGCAAAAGTCTTTACGGTGCAAACCTTGCAGAGTGATACGGTTTCGCCCATGTAATTTGAAAAAGCTCCATCGAAGATCAGATTATTATGTTCGTCATCAGGATCTAAATTGAATTGAACGATGCTTATGGACCTTTCGTTTTTGTAAATCAGTTTTCCGCAAACATGGCAGCATTTCATTTTTTCCCCTTTTCGACCTGCACTGTCTATCCCGTTGGGTTAATGGTTTTGGCATGCCTTTGTTTAAAGAGTCTCCGATATAAAGTTCTCAGGGCTTTTTATTGAAAATTTTAAGCATTTGCTCATAATTAGCTCCCATATATCCCCGTGTCAAGTTATATTTCTTGATTGAAAATGATTTTTAATATAGGAAATTTACGATGACTTTATATGGAAAGAAGGAGGTATTTGATGTCTGAAAACGAAATCTACGATCTGATTATTGTCGGCGGGGGACCCGGAGGACTGACTGCAGGCCTTTATGCCATGAGGGCTGCCCTTAAAACGGTCCTCATTGAAAAGGGAGTTCCGGGAGGACAGATGGCGTTATCCGATGAGGTGGAAAACTGGCCCGGCACCGAACGGATTACCGGTGCCGAGCTGTCCATGAAATTTACCCGGCATGCCCAGTCATACGGACTGGAAATCTTATCACAGGAGGTTGTATCGGTAGACCCCGGTCTTGAATATCATTCGGTCCGCCTTGCCAACGATACGTTATTGAAGGCGCATGGGGTGATTGTCGGAACCGGAGGCAGTCCCCGCAAATTGAATGTTCCGGGGGAAGAAGCCTATTACGGCAAAGGGGTCTCGTACTGTGCGGTGTGCGACGGCTTTTTTTTTAAAAATAAAACCGTGTTGGTGGTTGGCGGTGGAGACACAGCAATGGAGGAAGCTCTCTATCTTTCAAAGCTGACAAAGCATGTTTATATCGCTCATCGCCGGGATGCCTTCAGGGCAAGTATGATCTTACAAGAGAGGGTCAAGGCCGAATGTAAAATCGAAGTCCTCTGGAATACGGTGCTGACCGCTATCGAAGCTGATGAGGACGGTGTTTGTTCGGTGGGCTTGCAGGATACCGTGACCGGAGAAAAACGTAACCTTCCAACCGATGGCGTCTTCATTTTCATCGGTTTTGATCCCAACAACCAGCTGGTACCGGCCGGCATTAAAATGAATGCCGACGGATATGTGATTACCGACGAAAAGTGCGAAACAAATATCTCCGGAATCTTTGTTATTGGAGATTTGAGGGAAAAATACGCCAGACAGATTGTCATCTCTGCTGCAGATGGAAGCACGGCCGCTCTGGCCGCAGCATACCATGTGGAGATCCGGAAAGCAGCGGCAGCGTGTGCATTGCCGGAGGGCTTATGATATGGAATTTTTCAATGTTCTTTTCAAAGACTGTTTAAATGAAAAGGAGACGTTCAAATGATCAAGGAGATTACCGCGAAAGAGCTTAACACAGAAAACTTCATCGATGAGAAGGTCGAAGAAATCAAACAGGTTGTTGGAGAGAAAATGGCGATCAATGCACTCTCGGGAGGGGTCGATTCGTCCACGGTTACGATGCTCGGCCACCGTGCCCTGGGGGAGCGCCTTAAGACCGTGTTTATCGAAAACGGCCTTATGCGTGAAGGAGAGGCCGAAAAGGTTGTCGGTCTTTTTAAAAAGCTTGGGGTTGCCGTTGACGTTGTCGATGCAAAAAAAGAATTCTTTGCCGCACTGGAAGGCATCACGGATCCGGAAGAGAAGCGCGAAGCGATTACCCAGGCCTTTTACCGAGACGTATTCGGACGCCTCGTCAAGGAATGCGGCGCAAAACACCTTCTCCAGGGAACCATATTGACCGATATCGACGAGACCGTCGCAGGGATAAAACGGCAACACAATGTCTTTGAGCAGCTCGGAATCGATCCGGAAAAGGCCTTTGGCTATCACATCATCGAACCGCTCATTCAGCTTCGCAAAGACGGCGTTAGAAAGGTTGGTGAGGATCTGGGGCTCCCGGCAGAGGCCTTTGACCGGATTCCATTCCCGGGTCCGGCACTTGCGGCGCGCGTCATCGGCGAAACAACCCCGGAGCGCGTCGAGACGGTTCGAAGGGCCACCGTTGTGGTCGAACGCCTGCTCAAAGACACCGGTGCATTCCAGTATATGGCGATCCTGCATGAAGACCGCGTGACCGGCATGCGTGACGGATTGCGTGACTTTGGTCAGCAGATCGAAGTGCGTTGCTGGGAGAGTGTCGACGCGCGGGTCGCAACACCGACACCGCTTTCTTTCAAAATCCTCGAGAAACTCGCCGGCGAGATTATCCGCGATGTGCCGGGCATCGTCAGCGTTACGTACAACATCGCACCGAAACCCCCTTCAACGATCGAAGCGGTCTGACGATAATGAAAGCTTCAACAGCCCGAACTGTGAGGGTTACGAGATAAAAAGATCTTTAGTCGAAAAGTTGGGGTCACTCGTGAGGTTTACGCCGAGTCGCCTCAATCCGGCCTCATCCCCCGGTGTAGGGATATGGGTCATATGGACTTCACACCCCTGGAGTTCCTCCAATTTTTCCATGGCTAATTGGGCGGCAGGATTGCCGGTCGCGCTGATGCTGAGGGCAATGAGGGTTTCCACCAGGTCGAGGCTGAGGGTCTTTTCATTGAGCACCTTGGTTTTGAGATTTCGAACCGACTCGACGATGTTGGGCGGGAGCAATTTAATCTTGTCCGGGATTTCGGCTAAATTCTTAATGGCGTGTAAAATAAGGCTTGAAGCCGCGTGAAATTTCGGGGAGTTGTTTCCGGTCACGATGGTTCCGTTTCCGAGCTCCATGGCCGCACCGCAAAAAATACCTTCGTTGCCTTTACCGCTCTCCAGGCCTTTTATGGCCGCGGTGCGCGCCGGTTCGACCACTCGCCGGTATTCCAGGTCCAGGTTGAAGTCTTTGATCAAAAGCTCTACCCGTTGAACCGTTTCCTTGTCCGTCAAACCCATGACATATTCGCACCGATAGCGGAAATACCGCCGAATAACTTCCTGTTTGGCAGCTTCCTGTGTCGCTTCATCGTTCGTGATGGCAAAGCCGGCGCGATTGACCCCCATATCTGTGGGGGATTCGTAAAACGGCTCGCCGCCCATTATTTTTTTCAATATTCGTTTCAGAACAGGAAACACCTCCACGTCACGATTGTAGTTGACGGTCTTCTGATTATAAGCCTCCAGATGAAAAGGATCTATCAGGTTAAAATCCCTGATATCAGCGGTGGCGGCTTCATAGGCCACATTCACCGGATGCTTGAGCGGCAGATTCCAGATGGGGAAGGTTTCGAACTTGGCGTAGCCCGCGAAAATGCCCCGTTTGTATTCATGGTATACCTGGGAAAGGGAGGTGGCCAGTTTTCCACTGCCGGGTCCGGGGCCGGTCACGATGACCAGGGGTTTATCGGTTTCGATATATTCATTGGCGCCGTATCCCTCATCGCTGACGATCAGGTCGATATCCGTAGGATACCCCTTGGTGTATTGATGGGTGTAAACCCGTATGTTTCTTCTTTCTAGTTTATATTTAAACTGCAGGGCCGACGGCTGGTTTTCAAAACGGGTAATTACAACGCCTAAAACGTCGATGCCCCAACCCCGGAGATCGTCGATGAGTTTGAGGGCGTCGGAATCGTAAGTGATTCCGAAATCAGCCCGCATTTTTTTCCTTTCGATATCGCCGGCATAAATGCAAAGGAGAATGTCGGCCTTGTCTTTTAACGCCTGAAGAAGCCTCAATTTTACATTGGGATCATAACCCGGCAGCACCCGGGACGCATGCTGTCTCTTATACACATCT
>JAAXQD010000222.1 GCA_012974475.1 Desulfobacterales bacterium | reverse complement strand
AGTACGCGGGGCAACCAGAAGGTCGAGGGCACTGATGCGATAATCGGTTTGAACGTTTACAAATATCCAGAGAGCGTATAACACCGATTTTTGAGGGTGTTGCATTGAGGGTTGCTTTACAGGAATTCAAGGAGGGTATGAAGTCAGAAATGGGGGTCGGACCACGCTAAGTGTCTGATAATTTGTAAAAAGAGCTCTTTAAATGGCTGTTGTTTGGTCTTAAACATGCCATTTTGGGTACAAAATTGTAAGTCTAAGGAGCTTAAAATCTTAGCATTATCTAAAGGCACCACATGCTGAGCTATCTTACAAGAAGAGAGATCTTAAAAAAGATTACCAATTATCTTATGGCATTTTTTATTATGCCTTTTTTCTCTATCAGGAAGGCCATGGCCAGAAAGGTAGATGGCACGACCGGGAGGGAGGAGCGCCAGATGAACTTACCTAAACCCAGATTAAAAGGAGAAGTCTCTGTCGAGGAGGCCATTAAACATCGCAGAACCATTCGGTCATATCTATCAAAACCTTTAACCCTGGAACAGCTCTCACAGATTTTCTGGGCTGCACAGGGTATCACCGAGGATAGGGGCTACAAACGGTCGGCCCCTTCTGGTGGGGCCTTATACCCCATGGATATTTATGCGGTAGTGGGTGATAATGGCGTGAAAGGACTAAAGGCGGGTATCTATCATTATGATCCTCATAAACATGCTGCATTGTTGATCACAGAAGGGGACTTCAGAAAGGATGTGGCCAAGACAGCGCTCTCACAGATGTGGATGGCCAGTGCCCCCCTAAACCTGGTGATCACTTCAGAATATAGCCGGATTACGAGCAAGTACGGTACCAGGGGAAAAAGGTATGCTATGATCGAGGCAGGTCATGTAGGGCAAAATATCTTTCTCCAGGCGGAGGCCCTTGGTCTGAGAGTCGGGATCGTGGGTTCTTTTCATGACAATGATGTGATACGGGTCATGAAAATTAGCAGATCCCATGAACCCCTGCTCATCTTACCTGTGGGATATGGGACGTAACGCCCTGTGTGTGCGAATGGGGGTCGAACAGAAACAACGGGGTCAGGTCCTTCATTCTTCACACTCAAAGGATTGGTGAGGACTTCTATGACGCTCCTCAAATTATAAATTTCTATTTGCCGGTTTGGAAAATTGGGGTTGCTGGTGAAACAAGAAGTTTAAAATAGCAGAAACATGGAATGGTATATATGGCTAATCGAGTCTGCCCTCACTGGGTTGGATATTTATTGATAAATCCCTTGCGAAACCTGTTTGAAAACCCAAATAAGATTTTAGGGCCATTTGTTCAAGAGGGTATGACAGTTCTGGAACCGGGTTGTGGTATGGGTTATTTCACCCTTCCTTTGGCGCGGATGGTGGGTCCAAAGGGCCGGATCGTTGCAGTGGATATCCAATCCAAGATGCTGTCGGCTTTGAGACGCAGGGCTCAAAAAGCCGGACTTTTGGACAGAATAGAGTTGCGCCATATTAGAGACGATGGGCTTGGTGTAAAGGATATTTCAGGTAAGGTGGATTTTGCAGTCGCGCTTCATGTTGTTCATGAGGTGCCTGACCCATCCTCTTTTTATACCGAGGTTTGGCAGACTCTCAAACAAGGAAGTAAACTTCTTGTTGTGGAGCCCAAAGGTCATGTCTCTCAGGATCAGTTTGCAGCATCTGTGGCTGCCGCAGAAAATGTCGGTTTTGTATCCGAGGTTCTGTCAAAAAAGATGGGTGGCCGGGTCGCTTTGCTAATTAAAAAGACAAACTAAAGATTACAGGGATCTTGGGCCTGGGATCAAACTTTGATCCTTGATTAAGAAAACAACGGGGGTCAGGTCCCGGTTAAATATGCTCTGCATTTAACAGGATAAATCTTCATTCTTGACAGATTGGAGAAAAGAGGGACGGGGTGAATTTACGCGTTTCTTTTTTTGCGTCAATAGAGGTTACGTAGGAATTGGGGGGCGTCCATAAATATATAAATTGATTAAATTTAGGTACAGTGTTATAGAAATTGCTTGTACCTAAGCTGAGCGTTTCATATTTTTAAAATGGTTAATTTAACAATATTTTTAAAGTATTGTGACATTTTGAATTTCAACAATTTGAAACCCAACGGGATTTCCAATTTTAATTTTTTGCGGAGGAGCTAATGCCAATTTACGAATATGAGTGTAAAGACTGTTCTCACTGCTTTGAAGTACTCCTGCTGTTTTCCAGTGATCCACCCCCCCAATGCCCCGAATGCCAGTGCAAGGATGTGGCAAAACTGATGTCTTCCACCACCATGAGAAAGCGAGAAGAGTATACCGGGGTCGGTGGTATGCTTGATCCTACCATCGGTCCGTCTTTTTCGGGCTGATCGAACTCAAGGGAAATAAACGGGACGTCTATGATTTCATGCGTTTTGTGTAGAATTTAAGGGACGTTCTTAACATATAAAGTTGCTCCGCTTTCAAACTGAAGCAGAAACCGGATAAAATAGGCTACATTCTTTGCTGCGAAATGGATACCTGTCCGCCGGGCAAATCCACGATCTGCCGTAAAAACCGGTCCTCCTGCAATTATTTTTGTTTTTGACGGGAGGTTTCTGCTTATCATTAAAATGTTTTCCTCTGAATCAAACTGGAGTACGGTTAATCCTAATAAATCAGGTTTGTTTTTTTTACATGCGGTTATAATTTTTCAGGCGTCACCAGTAGTCCGAGTTCAATGATGTCAAGACCAGCAGCTTCAGAAAACATCCGGATAACTTCGAGTCCATGGCCCAGGCCATCGTCAAGGGTTGCTGTAATCATCAACGGAGGTATGTCCCACAACCCCGAACCACCTGTTTTCATTTTCCACTCACGCAAATCTCCGGCTGCTTTTTCGAGCCCTGACCTGGAAGGCAACCCTTTTGATTGCCATTTTCTTGACAGTCCTTCCAGTTTTTCCCGTAATTGTTTTCTGTAATCAGAAATCTAATTCACCCTTTGGGGATGTTAAAAATTTGAAATATATAATATGGTAATGAAACATTGTCAAAGGTGAAGACCATTCAACATCCATCACCTAAAAAAATGAAGGTTGGCAGAGGATCTGGGGCATCACCGCCAAAGGCTGGCAAGCCTCGACTTTCGCTCAATTGAGATATGATTAACATGAAAAAAGAATTTGGATCAAATTATGCGTCGATTACAGATGTTAATTTTACAGCCAAATACCGTGCAAGTTGCTACTGCGATGCGGTACAATACGAAGTGTGCTCGGATCCTGTAGATGCAAAAATATGTCATTGTTTGGCATGCCAAAAACTGCATGGGGCCCCTATGCAATGGGCAGCTATATTTCACAAACATGACGTCAGAATTACGGAAGGCATTGATCACCTGAACTTTTACAACAATGAACTCAAAAAACACGAGAGGATTCTTCCCTGCAAAGTCAGTTGTGCTTTGTGTGGCACCCTCATTGCTGATGAAGGACGCAATATGTGGCTTGCGTTTCCGTCACTTTTTAATTTTGGGGGTGTATCGAAAGTTCCAACGAAATTCAAACCAACGTGCCATATTTTCTATGGTATGCGGGTTATCGATATAAACGATGATTTGCCCAAGTGGTCCGGTCACAAAAATCATTCAGAACTTGAAATATAATGGGCTCAAGTCTGCTCTGGACTCATTTATGTGATTTAAGGGGTGTGCCCATAGATCCCTATCGTATCATTTAAAAAAGTTTGGTGAAAAAGCTACCGAAGTGCTGGATCAAATCAGCAAGCTGCAAAGGGATATCGACAAGGATGAGTGACTCTAACCCAATATAACGGTATTCATGGAAGCCAAAGCCATAATCGACGCGGTCCTTGATTTCGATCAGGAAAAGACCGCCCAACTGATACGAGACCATCTGGATCAGGGCGCGGACGCACTGGCGATCCTCGACCAAGCTCTAATTGCCGCTATGGATGAGGTCGGCAGGCAATTTAGTGCGGGCGATTTTTTTGTGCCGGAGATGCTTATGGCAGCCGAGGCCATGCACGCCGGCCTTGAAGTTCTCGGGCCCCATTTGGCAAGGTCAGACATCAAGGCTAAAGGTACCATCGTCATTGGCACTGTCATGGGCGACAATCACGACATCGGCAAGAACCTGGTGGCCATGATGCTGGAGTGTGCCGGATATAGAGTCATAGATTTAGGCGTGAACGTCAGTAAGGGCAAGTTCCTCGCTGCTGCTAAAAAATATCAGGCGCATATCGTTGCCCTCTCCGCCCTGCTAACCACGACCCTGGCGGAGATGGAAGCGGTTGTTGCCGATGTCAGGGCCAAAGACGGCGGCAGTTTGAAGACTCTGGTCGGCGGCGCACCGGTGACCGCGTCTTTTGCAGCTGGAATCGGAGCCGATGGGTACAGTCCGGATGCCGCCGGTGCCGTTTCTATGGCCCGCAGCTTGATATCTGCATAAGCAGGGGCGATTTGAGAGGGTTCGAGGGTTCAAGGGAGCAAGGGGCCCTTGGAGAAGAACCATATTTTAAAATGGATTTTAGATGAAGACGCACATGACGAGTCGCGAACGCTTTTTAAAAACAATGCGGTACGAAAAGACCGACCGCGTCCCCTACTTTGAAGAAGGCATTCGAAAAGATGTTATCAAAGCCTGGCGTACACAGGGACTGACTAAAAAGGCGGAACTCTCTGAGATGTTCTCTACGGATCGGCGCGAAGAAATAGAAGTGGACCTGGAACCCCGCCCCAAACTAAAGAAGTGGCCCGCTTCCCGGAATGAACTGAATGTCTTGAGGAAAAGTTTAGATCCGGATGATTCCCGCCGACTGCCTTGGAAATGGTCCCAGCGGGTTCGCACCTGGCGATCCTGCGATCACATGCTCATGCTACGGGTACACCGCGGCTTTTTCTTGTCAATGGGAGTGTACGGCTGGGATCGTTTTTCCGAAGTGATTCGCCTCCTCATAAAAGACCCGAAATTCATGCGTGAAGCTTTGGCTATGCAGGGTGAGTTTGCGGCCCGAATGGCAGAAAGGGTTCTGGCCGAGGTTGAAGTAGATGCCGCCGTTTTCTCCGAGCCCATCGGCGGAAACGATCGCCCCCTGCTGTCCCCGAAGATGTATGAGGAGTTCGTCTTGACAAGCTATCAACCGGTCCTTGACGTGCTGAACCGGTATGGCATCGAAACAATTATCCTGCGTACATTTGCCAATGCCCGGATACTGATCCCAAGCATTCTCAAATGGGGCTTCAATTGTCTTTGGGCTTGCGAGGTCAACATTGAGGCCATGGACTATCGCGATCTGCGCCGCGAGTTCGGTACTGAGTTGCGCCTGATTGGAGGCATCGATCTTGATGCTTTAAGGCGCGACAAGGAGGCGATCCGCCGTGAAGTTGAGGAGAAGGTACCGCCCTTGCTGGCCGGCGGCGGCTACGTACCCCTAGCAGACGGGCGCGTAAGAGCGGATGTTCCCTTTGAGAACTATGTCTATTATCGGAAGCTGTTGGAGAAGGTAACGCGAGCTTAGCCCCGGCGACCCGACTTAGCCAGGAAAGGAATAGTGGAAGTAGGAATAGGGTTCACATCTTGATCAGTGATTAAAGGAGTATAAAATACAGGTAGACGTTTACAGGTTCAAGGGTTCACGGTTCAAAGGTTCATGGTTGGTTGCTAACCTTGATCCTTGATTAAAAGAGGATGTCAGGGGACAGAAACCGAAGAAAAAAGAAAAGAGGAAAGAGCAAAGAGT
>JAAXQD010000212.1 GCA_012974475.1 Desulfobacterales bacterium | reverse complement strand
GATTTTCATGATTTTTAAATAAAAAAATAAGAATGTTATCTGTGTATATCTGCGAAAATCTGCGTCCGATTTAACTTAACAACGTTTTCTTTGCTTCTTCACGGCCGCTATCCGTTAAAAACGACTTTTCGATGATGCTGATCAGCCGGTCATTGTCTATTGGATTTTCTTTGTGTTTTTCTTCAAGGTTGGTAATGAGGTCCGCATCGTACAGCACCTTGAAATTCAGCGTTTCCTCGGGCAGGGGATGATGGTGATGCCCGATGATATCACAGACCTCTTCGATCAATTCTTCTTTTGCGCCCAGCTTGATCATAATGGATCTGGCAATGGGCGGTCCTTCCTGCTCCTGGTATGTTGCAGCCGTACTGTTATACTTTTTTTCCGCTTCGTGGATGCCGATGTCATGCAGATACGCTGCCGCCAGTACCACCGCCAGGTTGCCCCGTTCATTTCTACCGATCCGTTCAGCATACCGCGCCACCCGGGTTGCATGGCCGATCCGTTTGAAATCACTTTTAAAATACCGCTTCATCTCTATGGCGATACGATCCTTTAAAAGGTCTTCTTTCTGGGCCAAAAGTTCCGGCGGCAGATCTCCGATGCACTCTTTTGCATACTGACAGTATGATGCACACCCGAAATCCATTTTGGGGTTGGCAAACTTATGCTCGCATTTGGGGCACTTCCGGGTGGTATCGTCTTTGAAAAACTCAACCAAACGACCGCATTCCGGACATTTTTCCTCAAAAATGGCACCTGGTTTCCAGTATCGGCTGTCCTGTCCCGGGCATTTCATTCTTTTATCCTCCTCTGATTAAGGCGTTCTTTTGACAGGATTCACAAGACATATTCTAATCATCGTGTGAATCCTGTCGAGAAAGAATTATCCTAAAATTGCTTTTAGATCTTCATCCGGTGTCTGTATGGGCATAATATTGAATTTTTCCACCAGAACATTGAGAATGTTCGGCGAAATAAACGCCGGCAGGCTCGGCCCGAGTCTTATATCCTTGATGCCCAGATAAAGCAGGCTCAACAGAATGGCACAGGCTTTCTGCTCATACCAGGACAGAACCATGGACAGGGGAAGGTCATTCACCTCGCATTCAAAAGCATTGGCCAGCGCCAATGCAATCTGGACGGCAGAATAGGCGTCGTTGCACTGGCCGACATCCAGCAGTCTCGGAATTCCACCGATATCCCCCAAATCCTGATCAAAGAAACGGAACTTGCCGCAGGCCAAGGTCAGGACCACGCAGTCTTCCGGCACTTTTTCCACAAACTCCGTATAATAATTCCGTCCGGGTTTGGCTCCGTCGCATCCGGCCACCAGGAAAAAATGACGGATCGCTTTGTTCTTGACCGCTTCGATCACCGTACCCGCAACCCCCATGACCGCATTTCTGGCAAATCCGACCATGACCGATTTACCTTCTGTATCTTCTGCAAATCCAGGCAATTCCAGTGCTTTTTCGATCACGGGCGCGAAATTCTTGTCCGCAATGTGCGCAACGCCGGGCCAGCCCACCAGGCCGGTGGTAAAAATTTTATCATTGTAAGAATCTCTGGGTTTCTGAATACAGTTGGTGGTCATTAGAATGGCACCCGGAAACGCGTCGAATTCTTTGGCCTGATTTTGCCAGGCCGTTCCGTAATGCCCGTAAAAGTGATCGTATTTTTTCAGTTCAGGATACCCATGGCAGGGGAGCATCTCGCCGTGTGTATAAATGTTGATTTCCTTTCCCTGGGTCTGCTTCAGGATGTCTTCCAGATCTTTTAAGTCATGCCCTGAAACTAGAATGGCCTTGCCTTTTATTGCACCTAGAGGCACCGATGTCGGAACCGGATGGCCGTATGTCCCCGTGTTTGCAGCATCCAGAATTTCCATGGCAACAAGATTGATCTCACCGCATTTTAAAACCAGGCCCACAAGATCGTCTGCGCCAAGATCCGTGTTCAAACTGGCGGCCATGGCTTCGTGGATAAAATCGAAAATCCTGTCATCGGTTTTTCCAAGAATCTTTGCATGGTCCGCATATGCAGCGACACCTTTGAGGCCATAAATCAAAAGCTCTCTGAGGGAAAGAATGTCAGGATCAATGTCAGGATCCGATTTCACCCCGACGGTTTCTCCCTGGGCCACAAGATCCGTTAAAGTTGAGCCCGGCGTAAAGTTGGCAGGACCTTCCGGAAAACCGGCCTCGCCGGCTGCCGTTACCTTTGCCTTGAGTTCATCTCTAAATTTAACGGTTTGATGAATCAGTTCGGCAAAGCGACTGGGGTCAAAATCGACATTTGTCAACGTTGAAAAAATCGCTTCGCAAGCAAAATGGTCGATTTCTGGGTCGCGGATCCCTGCTTTACGACCGGCAACGGCCACCAGGGACAATCCTTTGACCGCATACATCAAAAGATCCTGCAGTGCTGCAACCTCCGGTTTTTTACCGCATACGCCGATCTTTGTACACCCTTCGCCTTTTGACGTCTGTTCACATTGAAAACAAAACATGGTGGTCCTCCTTTCTGTTGATTGCGCCCGTCTGTTGTCGGACGCGTTGATGGTCTTTTATGATTTCGGTTTCGATGGATGTGTAAATCGTTCCCTTACCTTTGATACGCATCATATATTACAAACGCGCCCAATGCCTTGACTTAAGTCAAAAAAAAATGATAATTTTTTAATAAAAAGAGGAAATTATGAAAAAAATTCTCCATATCATCGCAGAAGCGCCCCTTTTCAACGGCCTGGCCGAAGATCAGTTGAACCAAGTTAGACAGATTGCCGTGGACAAGTTTTATGATAAAGGCAAGACAATTTTTTTAGATGGAGATGATTGTAACGGGTTCTATATCGTTGCAGACGGCGAAGTGAAAATCTATAAAGTCTCGTTCGAAGGCAAAGAACATATTCTTCATATTTACGGCCCCGGGAATCCCTTTGGTGAAGTTCCGGTATTTTCCGGGCGGAAATTTCCGGCCAGTGCCCAGACCCTCCTCAAAAGCCACCTTCTGTTTTTTCCACGGACAGCTTTTGTGGGCCTCATATCCAGTAACCCTTCTCTTGCACTGAATATGCTTGCCGTGCTTTCCATGCGTCTGCGCCAGTTTACAGTTCAGATAGAAAATCTTTCGTTAAAAGAGGTTCCGGGAAGGCTGGCTTCATATCTTCTGTATCTGACAGAGGAACAGGAGCGACTCGATTCTGTGACCTTAAATATTTCAAAAGGTCAGCTTGCCAGCCTTCTGGGTACCATCCCTGAAACCCTGTCACGAATTATAGGGAAAATGAACAAGCAGCATCTCATCGAGGCTAGGGGCCGGGAAATAAAAATTTTAGATTTCAGCGGGATGGAAGATCTGGCCGAATACGGCAAATTACAGTAAAAAGTCTGTTTTATGCTTCCCCAGGCTAAAAATACGTCGTTTTATCTCGGAATCGAGTTTTGGTCAAGTTTTGCGTGCCGTTTTCATGGCAAAACCTTTTCTAACAAATGTCAGCCCCTATTTTTCCTGAGGATATTTTTCAAGAACTTCATTCGCCCATCCCATGGCGGCAATCATGTTTGGAAATCCGGTGGTGGTTAAGGACAATAAAACTGAATGGCTGATCTCATCCGGTGTGGCACCTGATGCCAGCGCTTTTCTTGTTGAGGACATAACTGCGCCTCTGGAATTTGCGCCGATGGCGATACCGAGCTTGATGAGGTCCTGGCATTTTTCATCTAAAGGGCCCTCTTCCCGGCATGACTTGCCCAATTGTTGATAATGTTCTAAGACTTTCGGAAATTTTTCTGAAAAGTTTTCATATGGCTTGGGAAAATACATCGGTCCTCCTTTGTCTGAATCAGATTTATATTAAATGCATAACCTTTATAACCAATTGATATTTAACTATTTTGATGTGTCGGATGATGATGGATTCGGTTCCAAATAGAAACGCCACTTGCAGAACATGTCTTCGGGATGCGGGTCCGGCGGCGCGAAAAGACACTCAACCCTTATGCGATCATCAATCACCTGGGCAAAACTGTTAAATTCTTTGCGGTGCATTTCCTTACACACATATTCACCCAAACCTCGCTTGATTCTGGCTTCCTGGGTCGGGCAGGAGGGCACGGAAATCATCACTTCATTGTCGGATTCTTTAATCCGGTATCCCACCAGGATACACCAGGGGAAAAGTTTCTGGGCTTTGACAAAGCCCTTGAGTCCTTTTTCTCGAATTTGAAATCGGGTGACAAGGTCTTTTGCAGCCATTGCCGAGACGCGGTCCCACACTTTTTCGTTGAGATTTTCGGCGGTTTCCTGGCCGAACTGTTCGGTTAAATAGATAAACCAGAATGCATCAACGACCCGGTAGTGCCAGAGAAGAAATTTCAGATATTTCCTCAGTTCCGGTGCCTTCATCGTCTCAAATATTTCCATATCCATAATGTCTCTCCTTAGTTTCTCTCCAGCAATTTTTCCTATTAGATTTTGTTTTTATATGGCTGACCAGATATTTTTGTCCATATCATCTTTTAACGTTAAATTCGGACGACCTTCTTCATCAAATGCGATCGAAACACTTCCTTTGTTTCCCACAAGTTTCAGAATCGGTCCGGTGTTCAATACATCAAAAGTCGCACGAGGAATGTCTTGCTCATCAAAAAAACTCATCAGGGCGGTATCGGCGGCTGTTGAAATAGCAACGCGTTGTTTCCCATGGCTGTCGATAACATTGACATTTTGAACGATCACTTCTTTTGTATTTACTTTGGCCGTACGTGTTTCATATTCGAGTTTTTTTAAACGGGCAATTATAATTCCTGCGGCAATAAAAATTGCCAACGGCAATACCATTGTTCGAGCTTCAACGCCCAGTTTTTCATAGTAACCACCCAACAAAACAATCAAAAGAATCAGCACAAACGTCGTCTTCCAATCTTTTTTTATTATCATCTATCATCCTCCACTAATGATTTTTCGTTGCATACGCTAGAAAAGTTCATCTATGGTCTCTTTTTCGGAAGCGTGAAATAAAACGTGCTTGACACACCGCTTATACTTTCCGCCCATATCTTGCCGCCGTGAGCCTCGACAATTGCTTTGCAAATGGCAAGCCCCAGACCTGTCCCTTCAGTTTTTCCGTTTCTTCCGGACGGAACGGTTGAGAATTTATCAAAAATGGTATCGAGATTTTTTTCCGGGATACCGATTCCCTGATCTTTGATTGAAACGGTCACCGATTCCGGATCTTGTTGAACATTTATTCGTATTTTTGTTTTGTGATCAGAAAATTTAATGGCATTTTCAATGAGATTCACCAGGACCTGTTCGATACGTTCCAGATCAAACTCTACAATAATATCACCGGGATTTTCATAGATAAGGTCAATTTTTTTCTCAATGGCCAAGGGGTTTATGATTTCTGTCACTTCATAAATCAATAGGGCCAAGTTTTCATGCTCAAAAGACCAATCAATCTTTTTGGCTTCGATCTTGGTGAAATCGAACATATCGGAGACCAGGTGTATAAGCCGGGTCAGGTTTTTGTCAATGATTTCAAGGTAATTTCGATTGTCTTCTATTGTAATCTTTCGATTGAGGTAGTCGATTCCTCCCCGTATCACCGTTAACGGAGATCGGAGTTCATGGGACATGTTGGCCAGAAAATCGGACTTTAGTTGATCCAGGGTTTTCAGCTCTTGGTTGGCTTCGGAAAGTTCAAGCGTTGCCTGGGCAATCTTTTCTTCCAAAGAATCGCGTCCTTTTGAAAGCTTTAAGGCCATATG
>JAAXQD010000218.1 GCA_012974475.1 Desulfobacterales bacterium | reverse complement strand
GTGGCAGGAAAACCATATTTTTTCAATACGGGAAAAGCGATGTCGTAAATAGAGCCCCATGCATCGTCAACTGTAATGACGACCGATTTTTCGGGTATCGATTCCTTGTAATCGATAAAGTCTAATAATTGATCGAGTGATATGACGTGAAATCCGTTTTCCTTCAGGTATTTCATCTGAGCTTCAAAGTCGGCTTCGGCAACGGACGTCTTCCCCGACCTGTTTTTAGAAAAATTATGATAGACCAGTACGGGGACCGACTGAAAACCATCGGTTTTAAGGCCGCCTTTGTGAAGGGGTGACAACGGAATAATCACCGTCCGTCCGGAGGTCAGAGTTTTAACGTTATTGAATTCGGCGATCAGCCAACCTTTTTTCGGGTCGTTTAAGTGGTCGGCGGCAAGGGAAGAAAGCGTGTCTTCGTCGGTGGTCTTCACCAGAATAAAATCGTCATCGATGAACGCGTTAGAATCGTTCTGAAACTTCGGTGGACCCGCCGCACAAGCTGCAAGAAACAGAAAATTGAGCAGGAAAAACTTAAATAAAACTGTTTTTTTCCTATTTGCCGATTTCGGCATGATGCGTCTCCTTTATCCGAATCAGCTTAAATGTCTCCACCGGTTCTGTTTTGCCTTTTATATGTTGTGAAGGGAGCGGGTCTACGTGAACCATCTCTTTTAATTTTGAATAAACACTTTTACTGATAATAATTTCACCGGGATTGGCCAGCCTGTATAGATGTGCAGCGAGGTTTACACTGTCCCCGATGACCGTATATTCCATTCTATCCTGGGAACCGATGTTCCCTGAGACGACGACGCCGGAATTTATCCCGATCCCAACGGCTTGAAGGAGAACATTTCCATTTTCCTGTTTTTTCAGGAACTCTTTTTGCATATGCGCTGCTGACCTTACAGCTCGTTCCGCGTGATCTTCATGATAAACCGGAACCCCAAAAACTCCAAGAACCGCATCACCGATGAACTTGTCCACATAGCCGCCGTGGTCTTGTATGCTCTGTGTTGCAATTTCAAAGTATTCATTGAGTTTCTCCACGATTTCTTCGGGTTCATTGATCTCCGAGAAGGATGAGAATCCTCTGATATCGACAAATACAATGGTGGCCTCATTCCGATGACCTTTAAGCCAGTCGCTTTCAGGATCGGCCATTATCATTTCAAGAACTTCAGAACCGATATACTTGCCAAAAGATTTCTGCATCAAAGCGTTTTTCCAAAGCTCATCACCCATCCGATTGAATGCCGTGGCCAGGTTTCCAAGTTCGTCATTTCTGGCCAGGATAATTTTGTGTTGGTAATTCCCTGAACCGATTTCCTGGGTTGCCAAGACAAGATTTGAAATAGGTCGGGAAAATCGAAATCCAAGCCAGAGCGCAATTGCACTTCCAAAAAAGAGAATAAAAATGGTGATCACAATTATTGCCCATCGCTCTTTATGGATGAGTCTTTCGATAAAATCGATGGAAACTCCCACATGTATTTCACCCAACTCTTTTTCTTTGAATAGAATGGGACGGGTCAAATTTAAAACATGCTCGCCTGATGTCGAGAAGTAGTTAAAGTAAGTAAGGTCTCCTTCTCTTTTGACATCTTCGATTTTGGAAAACATCTCAAAGGTCTTCCCTATCTTGTTTATGTCTGTATGTGCCCTTATGGTTTGATTGTGGTCAACAATAATCGCATAAAGAAGCCCTTCCACATGGGTTGCATCTTTTATCAATGAATTAAGTCTTAAAATATTGTCTTCAAGAAGGGGGATCGACGCATTGTTGGTAAAGTAGTTGATGCTGACCATACCGATTTTGACGGTTTGCTTGTAAAACCTTTCCTTCTGATGGTTCAGAATGAAAAAGCTCATCACCGAAATGGTGGTGATGATAATCACCATGATTGCAGCAAAAACCTGAAACCAGATGGGAATGCGTGTTGGAGGAAGACCTTCAGCAAAGCTCTCACGCTTTTTTTTGACAAGCCCTTTTATGTCATCAGAGAGTGTTTTAACTGAAATTTCATATTCTTGGTTTACCGCCTCGACCAATTTCTCTTCTGATGCATAACCGAGTTCAACGATGATCTGCCCCAGGCGAACGGCTTTGCCCAGTGTATAGAGTTTCTCTTTTTGTACCTTGAGGGCCTCCTGGAGTTGTTTTTCGGTAATGATGCCTCTTTTCCTTAAAACCGCGCCGATGGCCATACTGTAATTACCGGGAGATTTTCCCAGCAATCTTTTAATTCTGGACTGTAAAAAAGTTTGAGCGGTCAACGGTTTCATACGTGAGGTTTCCGACCCTGAATATTCAAAAGAATAAAAATTAAATGCGCTAAAATATCATAGAAAATCATTAACCTCCACAAATTATCTAAAAATGGTCGATATGTCAATAAATTAACCGGAGGCCCATATAAGCCTTTATGAGAAAAAAATGAACGAATATAGAAAGTTGTTGTTCAAGTTTCGCACCCAAACCTTTGCGCAAAGGCATCCTTGTGGCGGGCTATTTTCATGGGAATTCATTGGAATAAAATGTTCTGGATGGCATTGAAATTTGGAGAGTCTTTTCGTCATTGCTGAACTCGAATTTGTTGGCAAAATATGTCTTGACAACTTTACCAAAAAAAAATATAACATTCGTCCATGCTGAATATTAAATCTCCGATTCCCTTATATCACCAACTGGCGGACATCATCCTGGCCAAAATACGATCTGGAGAATATCCAGCCGGCTCAAGGATTCCGTCGGAAAACGGCCTCGCCTCCAGATACGGTATCGGAAGGCCGACGGCCCGTCAGGCCACGGATCTTTTGGTTCGAAAACGTCTGCTGGTTCGAAAGCGGGGCTCAGGAACCTTTGTATGTGAACAGCAGAAAGAGCTCGATCTTTTTTCCCTGGCCGGAACGACTTCGGCGTTTCATAAAAAAGGGATGTCGATGACCACCCATATCCTGAAAAAGATCCGGCTGAAATCCATCGGGCATGATCCGGAAAATCCTTTTTCCAATGAGAAAGCCTATTTTTTTTCCAGGCTGAGCATGGTTGAAAAAATACCGGTCCTTATCGAGGATATATATCTGCATGACACAATTTTTACAGGGATTGACAAGATGGACTTGTCCCACAGATCTTTGGCACAAATTGTGGATGAGCAATATTACATGCAACCCATAGGGGGTGTACAGAACTTCAGAATCGGCTACTTAAACGGGAAAAAAGCACAAAATTTGGAGGTTGCAGCAGATACGCCGATTCTTATGGTTAAGCGGTTTTTGCACTTTGATCAGACAAAAAACGCCATTTATTCAGAACTTTATTGCCGAACAGATCAGTTCGTTTTTTCACAGACTTTGGGAGGAATCGACGATGAAAGATAGAGGATATTATAAAAAATTCGGGGGAGCCTATCTTCCCGAGATTCTTGTCGCCACATTCGACGAACTTGTGGAGATATTTCAAACCGCAAAAAACGACCCCGGGTTCTGGGAGGAGTATGTGGAGATAATGTCCACCTATTCCTGCCGCCCGACGCCGATTACGTTTGCCCAGAATCTGACGCGGCATTTCGGCGGCGCGCGCATTTATGTTAAAAGAGAAGATCTTAACCATACCGGCGCCCACAAGGCCAATAACGTTATCGGGCAGGGCCTTTTGGTGAAACGGATGGGAAAGACGCGGGTCATAGCAGAGACCGGTGCCGGACAGCACGGCGTGGCCACCGCCACCATGGCCGCACGGTTTGGATTCAAATGTACCATCTACATGGGAGAGGTGGATGTTCAGCGGCAGCGTCCCAATGTATTCTGGATGGAGCGATTGGGTGCTGAAGTCATCACCGTAACCGAAGGAACCCGAATTTTAAAAGATGCAATCAATGAATCTTTTCGGGACTGGGTGACACACATGGATACGACACATTATGTACTGGGAACGGCGTGCGGCCCCCATCCTTTCCCGGAAATGGTCTCTTATTTCCAATCGATTATCGGACAAGAGGCCCGGAAGCAGATTCTTGAGCAAGCAGGTGGTCTTCCTGCCCGAGTTTATGCCTGTGTTGGCGGAGGGTCCAATGCATTGGGGACCTTTAATGCTTTTCTGGATGATCCGGTTGACCTAGTGGGCGTCGAGGCCGGTGGAGAAGGATTGGAGACCGGCCGGCACGCTTGCCGACTTTCTTCCAAAGATTCAAGCATCGGCGTCGCCCAGGGGTATAAGACATATTTTCTCCAGGATAATGACGGACAGATGCGAGAGACCCATAGTGTCGCAGCCGGGCTGGATTATGTCGGGGTTTCACCGATTCTGGCCCAATATGCAGAAACCGGCCGAATTCGATTTGAAGCCGCAACCGATCAGGAGGTTGTGGATGCCCTGTCCCTGACCATTCAAAAAGAGGGATTGATCCCCGCCCTGGAATCCGCCCACGCGTTTGCACAGGCGTTCAAAGAGGCTCCGGCCATGACCCCGAGGGATATTATTCTCATAAACCAGTCCGGGAGGGGAGACAAAGACATCTTTACCATCGCCGATGCATTTGCCGATCCCAAGTGGCAGGCATTTATCAAAGAGAAAGCGGAGGGCTATCATGCTTGAATCGTATCTGAATAACAGGCTGAAGCAGAAAGAGATCTTGTTAATGACCCATATCGTTCTTGGATATCCAACATTCGAGGATGCTTTCAAGATCATTGAGTCCATGGTCAGCGCCGGTGTTGACCTGATGGAGCTGCAGATCCCTTTTTCAGAACCGATTGCAGATGGTTCTGTGATTCTGCATGCCAATCAAAAAGCGCTGGCCAAGGGTGCAACCGTTAAAAAATGCATCGATTTTGCCAAAACGGTTGCTGAAACCTTCGAGATTCCCTTTCTATTCATGAGTTACTACAATATTCTTTTTAAATACGGCATTGAGAGATTTGTCGACACAATGGCCGAAAACGGTCTTCAGGGGGCTATTGTTCCGGATCTTCCCCCTGAAGAAGGGAAGGACTACCTTGAGGCCATGGATAAATACCGTCTTTCTCCGGTCTTTATATTTTCTCCCACAACATCCGATGAACGCATGAATTACCTTGGCGACTTTGGAAGGGGGTTTATCTATTGTGTGGCCAGAAAAGGGGTCACCGGTGTGGATACGGATTTTTCCAGACAACTGGAAGATTATCTTGTGCGATGCCGAAGCGCGACCGACCTTCCCTTGGCCCTCGGTTTCGGGGTCAAAGAGCGGGCGGATATCGATTTTTTAAAAGGGAAAGTCGACATTGCCGTCATCGGGTCCGAGACCATCCGGCTGGTGGATAAAGAAGGAATTGGTGCTGTTGGAGGGTTTATTAAAAACTTGAGATGAAATGATATAAGCCGTCTCAAAAATAGTAGGTTTTGAAACGGCTTTTACATATTTTTAAATCGTGGAATCACGCCAGAGGCGGATAAACCTCGTGGTTAAGGATTCGCAAATAACGAACAGATTTCATTATGAAAACCATAAATGAAACGCACGAAAATGAGTTTTATTCAAGTGCTTGTGCTTTCGTTATTAATTAAACGTCTCGGAATTTCTACAATTAGTTGAAATTAAGAATTTTTAATAGCTACTGGTATATGCCACTTCCATGGAATGATGGAAAATTGGAATAGTAAAACGTTGGGTTAAAAGAACAATATCATTCTTATTCCTACAGTTACCCATTATTCCAGTATTCCATTGTTCCATCATTCCAATTGTGACCTGCCCGCTCGTGACTTGCAATGGCAGGCGGGGCGAAGCGAACTAACTTGTTCTTCTTTCCTATGGGTATTTTCGAAAAACCAGCGTTGCATTCGTTCCACCGAAACCGAACGAATTCGAAAGGGCTGTAACAATCTCGGCTTCTTTGGTCTGGCCGACGACATAGTTCAGGCCCTGGCATTCCGGATCAATCTTTTCCAGGTTCAAAATCGGCGGGACTTTATTGTCATAAATGGATAATACGGCGGAAATGGCTTCGATTCCTCCGATGGCTCCCAGAGAATGCCCTATCTGAGATTTATTGGCCGTGATGAACGGTTTCTCTTTGCCGGCGCCAAATACTTCTTTAATGGCGGCGGCTTCATTAATGTCACCTTTGGGTGTGGATGTTGCATGGGGGTTGATCAAATCGATGTCCTCCGGGGCAATTTGCGCATCCTCCAAAGCCAGCTTCATGCATCGAATGGCACCGTCCATATTGGGTTCAGTAATATGACTGGCGTCTCCGGTCATGGCAAAACCGATGACTTCTCCATAGATTTTAGCCCCCCTATTCACGGCATGGTCCAAATCTTCCAAGATAAGTATGCCAGATCCATCTCCCATAACAAAACCGTTGCGGTCTATGTCAAAGGGTCGGGAAGCGGTTTGGGGTGTCTGATATTTTGATGACAAGGCTTTAATTGCATGAAAACCCGCAATCGTTAAAGGTGTAATCGCAGCTTCTGTTCCGCCACAGGCGATGGCGTCTTCTTTGCCGAGTTGTATCCTTTGGAAAGCTTCACCAATTGCATGGGAACCGGAAGCACAGGCTGTTGCCAGACACGCATTGGCGCCTTTGGCTTTAAAAGAGATACTGATATTGCCGGCAGCCAGATTCGGTATCAGGCGGGGAATTAAAAAGGGCGATACTTTTTTGCCTTTATAGAAACGTTCAAATTCTGTTTCCCATGTTTTGGGGCCGCCCAAGCCGGAGCCGATAATGACGCCGACCCGATCAGGATCGACGTCTCCCTTTTCTAAATTTACATTGGCATCAGATACTGCTTCCAGTGTTGCGGCATAAGCAAACTGGGTGAAGGCATCCATATATTTGATCTGCTTTAGATCTTCTTTTGAAAAGCCGATTTTTCTTTGTTTAACCAAATCTTTAATGTTAAAATCTTTGACTTCTCCGGCAATCAGGGGAAAGTCCTCGGCCAGTTTAAATTTCGATTTAACTTCTTCTACATCGCCCCACTGTGTAATTTGATCTATGCCGGATTTGCCGGCGATCATGGCCTCCCAAGTCGTGGGAACGTCCAGCCCCAGTGAAGTCACCATCCCCAAACCGGTTACCACCACACGTTTTAATTCTATTATCTTTCTCATTTTTTACCTCTTCAATAACGATGAATTCTCAAACAGGTCGATTTTGGAATTAAGGAATTCCTAAAAAACTATTGTTCGGGTTTTTATCAATCCCGCATCTGGAAACAGCATCCATGAAGGCTTTGATTTTGTCAAGCTCCTTTTGGCCGGGGGGCTGCTCCACACCGGAACTGACGTCCACTGCATGCGGAACACTCATTTCCACAGCAATCGCAACATTTTCAGGCGCAAGGCCTCCGGGTTCCACACATCCTTTGGCGTCTTCAATCCGGGTGAGGCCACAGATCTTAACCCGTGGCCTAAATTTATTTTCGAACATCGTCCATCATCCAATATCGATCGTTCATGACAAAAACATTGCAACAACTGTATTCGTTGGCTGGGGTTTGATGCAAGAATTTTATTTTTTGTTGGGTCGATGGTCTTTTTCGGGACATCTTATCCCAGGAGGTATTTAAGAAAATCCTTTGGATTTTGAGACCTAATAAGACTTTCACCGATTAAAAAGTTCCAGATTCCCGAACCTTTTATTTTATCAATGTCTTCTCGTGTCTGGATTCCGCTGGCCGCCACGGCCACCTGATCGGGACCGAGAAGGGATCTCATGCGAACTGCGGTGTCCAAATCGGTTTCAAAAGACCGAAGGTTGCGGTTGTTGATCCCGATCAGACGTGCGCCGGCCCGGGTGGCCTTTTCAAGATCATATTCCGAATGAATTTCCACCAGCGCATCCATCTCTAGTTCATGGCATAAACTTAGATAATCCTTTAGCTGTTGCTGCTCAAGGATTCGAACGATCAGAAGAATGGCGTCTGCTTGCATAACGACGGATTCAAAAATCTGGTAAGCTGAAATCAGAAAGTCTTTTCGAAGTACCGGAAGGTTTGTGGTCTCACGAGCGATTTTCAGATCTTCAGGACTTCCCTTAAAATGGGGTTCATCGGTGAGTACAGAGAGGGCCGCCGCACCGCCCAATTCATAGTCAGTGGCAAAAGCAGCAGGGTCCAGATCTGCACAAATGATCCCCTTGGAAGGGGAGGCCCGTTTGATTTCAGCAATGATATTAATCCCGGACGGCCCGGGATTTTCAAGGTTTTTTAAAAATGGGCGGTTTTTCCGAGGTTTTAAGCATTTTTCACGAAGCGCGCGTTCCGGCAGATCTCGTTTTGCCAAAGCGATCTCCCGCCTTTTATCTTCAACGATTTTATTCAATATGTCTTCAGCCATCAGCCGTTTTCCCGGGTATACTGGATCAACGCTTTCATTTTCTCGGCTGCAGCACCTTTATCAATGGAAGTTTCAGCCAATCGGATTCCTTGGGTCAAATCATCCGCAGCTCCTGCCGCCACGAGTGCCGCGGCCGCGTTAATGAGGACCACATTCCGTTGTGCCCCGGTTTCGCCGTCTAAGATGTTTCGGGTGATTTGAGCATTTTCTTCAGGATTTCCTCCCAAAAGATCTTTTGAGTCCGCCTGTTGCCCGAAAAATTGTTCAGGAAAAATATCGTACGTTCGGATAAGGCCGTCTTTGAGCTCTGAAACACGGGTGGGGGCACAAACGGTAATCTCATCGAGTCCGTCGTGGCCATGGACCACAAAAGCTCTTTTTGTCCCAAGAAGGTGCAAGGCATTTGCAAACATCTCCGTGAGTTCAGGCGCATATACCCCGAGTAGCTGGCAATTGGCTCCGCCGGGATTCGTAAGGGGCCCCAGCATGTTAAAGATGCTGCGCAGACCCACTTCCTTTCTTGCTTTGGCCGCATATTTCATGGCCCCGTGATAAAGGGGCGCAAAAAGAAAACCGATACCGATTTCCTGGACAGCTTCTTCGACGATTTCGGGATTGGTGTCGAGTTTAACACCCAGTGTTTCAAGAAGATCTGCGCTGCCGCATCGACTCGATACAGATCGGTTCCCATGCTTGGCCACCGTCACCCCGCACCCTGCAACCACGAAGGCTGTTGTGGTGGAAATATTAAATGTCTGAGCGCTATCTCCGCCGGTTCCGCAGGTGTCCACAACCGTCGTGCTGGATGCTTGAATACGCAGCGCTTTCCGGCGCATGGCTCGAGCCGCTCCTGCCAATTCTTCAAAGGTTTCTCCTTTTGTGGCCAATGCGGCCATCAGTGCGCCGATCTGGGCCTCGGTCACATTACCCGAAAAAATGTCGGTGATCATTTGAGCCATCTGGGCTTCAGTCAAGTCGTTTCTCTGGACAATTTTACCAAGATTTTTCTTGAACATAATGAGTTTTCCCCTTTTTATCGGTCATCTATCACGGGTGAATGGTTTTTTGTTTTGTTGAGAAAATTTCTCAAAAGCCGTTTTCCCAATGGTGTCATAATAGATTCCGGATGAAATTGGATTCCTTCCGTTGAGGGATGTTTTTTGTGCCGGATGCCCATAATTTCCCCGTCATCCGCTTCCGAGCTAATTTCCAAACATTCTGGGAAATTTTCTCGGGAGACTGCCAGGGAGTGATAGCGCATCGCCTCGAAGGGTTTGTGAATGCCCTGATATATCATTTTCCCATCCGCGTGGATCATGGATGTTTTACCATGCATGAGCCGTTTGGCGGCAACCACTTTACCACCGAAAGCGGCGCCAATGGATTGGTGCCCGAGGCATACGCCGAGGATAGGGACCCTTCCAGAAAAATGTTGCACCACAGACAGTGAAATTCCCGCTGTTTCCGGCCGACCCGGTCCGGGTGATATAACGATACCTGCAGGTTCCCAGGAGATAAGGTCGGAAATTGAAGCAGCGTCGTTTCGGACGACTTTGACGGAAGTGCCGATTTGTTTCAGATATTGCACCAGGTTGTAGGTGAATGAATCGTAATTGTCTATCATTATGATCATTATGTTCTTCCCTTCATGTTTTCCCGATAGTATTTAAGCTGTATTTTTTTGAACCAACTGCAGTGCTTTTTGCATGGCCATCGCTTTATTGACGGTCTCCTTTCGTTCGCTCTCGGGATTGGAATCGGCAACGATGCCGGCGCCGGCCTGTACCGTTAGTGTTCCGTTCTCAATACTTGCAGTCCGTATGGTAATGGCCATGTCCATGTTTCCATGGAACGAAATGTATCCCACAGCGCCGCCGTAAGGTCCTCTGGGGCTTTGTTCAAGTTCTGCGATAATTTCCATGGCCCTTATTTTAGGCGCGCCGGACAAAGTTCCGGCAGGATAGGTCGCCTGTAGCAGATCCCAGGCATCGTAACCGGCTTGGAGGTCGCAGCAGATATTTGAAACCAGGTGCATGACATGGGAATAGCGTTCGACAATCATCAAATCGGTTACCTGAACGGTTCCCACGTCTGCAACGCGTCCCAGATCATTGCGACCCAGATCCACCAGCATTAAGTGTTCGGCCCGTTCTTTCTCGTCGGAAAGGAGTTCATTGGCCAGAGATCTGTCTTCCTGCTCGTTCTTGCCCCTCGGCCGGGTTCCGGCAATGGGCCGAAGGGTGGCAACGCCGTTTTCCAGGCGGACCATAGTTTCCGGAGAGGAGCCCACGAGGGTCATCTCTTCAAGACCGAGAAAGTAGAGGTAGGGGGAAGGGTTGATGAATCTCTGGGCCCGATAGAGTGTCCACGGATCGGGCGGAAAAGCACAGGTGAATGGCTTTGAGATGACGGTCTGTATGACATCGCCGGCCCGGATATGTTCTTTAACCCGTTTAACAAGGGATCGAAAATCATCTTCCTCCCACGGTGCCTTCAAAACAAATTCAACGTCATTCGGATAGACATCGTCTTCAGGCACATGCTGTTCCATTTCAGCAAGTAAAGATTCGAGGCGGTCGGTTGCCCGATGAAACGCCGCGTCTGGATTCTGCGCTTTTTCCAGAAAGGAGATAACAACCAAGAGTAATGTATGTCGGATATTGTCGAATATAAGTAGTTCATCCGGAAGGATGAAATGGGCCAGGGGTTTGTTTTCCGGCAAAAGATTGGGGATCGATTCAAAAAAGGACACCATCTCATAGGTTAAATATCCCACCATTCCTCCCCAAAATCTTGGTAGCCCGGAAACTTGAGCGGGTTGATAACGATTCATCAATATTCTCAAAACAGCGAACGGGTCGCCGTTGTGGGCGATCTGTCTGCGGGAACCGTTTTCACAGACTTCCACAAATTGCGGGAATATTCGGATATGGGTTCTTGCGGAGACGCCTAAAAAACTATATCTTCCCCATCGTTCACCGCCCTCAACGCTTTCAAACAGAAAGACGGAGGTGTTGTTTTTATAAAATTTTCTCAGGAGGGATACCGGAGTTTCCGTATCGGCCAACATCTCCATACAAACCGGAATGACATTGGCCTGTTCTGCCAGGTTTCGAAATTCATCTATGTCGGGGAATTCATTGATCAGCATGGATGTTCCTTTCTAAAAAAGCAAAAAAAAGCCGTGGAGAATTCCACGGCCTGTTCGAAGTCAAAAAAAAGACCGTGGGTTTGAGTTGCCCTTGGTCCTTTGTAGATTTTTAATTATACGTCGGTTGATCAAGTCCCTGGGGCAGACCCGTTAATTTGGATTTGCCACCACCAGCGTTTCATATCAACCTTTTTAAATGTTTTTGGGTTATTGTTGTCATTCATTTTTTCACCGTTAGTGCTGTAAACTTATCCTTAATAAAAAGCATTTGTCAAGATTTTTTAGATCATTGAAGAAAATATCTTAACGAAGATCGGAACCGTTTTCTCCACAGGATAGATGTTGGCATCAATACATTGAAAAAAATCTTGACAAGGCCGAGTCGCTTTCAGTAGTTTTAGTTTATATCAAAAAGGGTGTTTTAAATAAAATTCAAAGATGGAAACTTTAAGGAAACAAAAATATTATTGGCGCTGGTGGTGGATAACCGGAAGGAAAAAGTGTGCCGACCGGTTCAAGTCTGCTTGAACCATTAACATGACGGGTAATGAAGGACCGTGGGCACCTTGAAGCTCACGGTCTTTTTTTTTGGGAAGAATTCTGCAGCTTACTGCAGGGAAATCTAATCAACGGTCAAGGAGGCAGATGATGCTGATTGTTATGGACAAAAAAGCCAAACAGACGGAGATCGATACCGTGGTGGCTGCAATTGAACAAAAAGGGTATGTGGCGCGTCCGATTCCAGGAGGAGAAAGGGTGTCTATCGGGATTTTGAACAACAAGGGGCACGTTGATGCCGGGCCGTTTCTGAGTCTGCCGGGGGTAAAGGATGCCATCCCTGTGACACGTCCATATAAACTCGTGAGCCGAGAAATTAAACCTGAAGATACCGTAATAAAGATCGATGATATATCTATCGGCAGTGGAAGCCTGACCATTATCGCCGGACCCTGTGCCATAGAGAGTGAATTGCAAGCCTTGAAAATCGCCGAGCACGTCCGGAGCAGCGGTGCACAGCTTTTCAGAGGCGGGGCGTTTAAACCCAGAACGTCGCCGTATTCATTTCAGGGACTCGGGGAAGAGGGATTGAAAATATTATCAAAGGTTCGGGAAAAAACCGGAATGCCGGTGGTCACGGAAGTCATGGATTATGAAACTTTCGATTTGGTGGAAGAATATGCCGATGTCATTCAGATCGGAACACGGAACATGCAGAATTTCAGTTTGCTGCGGCGAGCGGGTCGGTCGAGCAAGCCGGTTTTGCTCAAAAGGGGCATGGCTGCAACCATCGATGAATGGCTGATGGCGGCTGAATATATTTTAGAAGTTGGAAATTCCCAGGTAATTTTGTGCGAAAGGGGCGTCCGGACCTTTGCCCATCACAGCCGAAATACGCTGGATCTTTCCGCAGTTCCTGTTGTACTTAAAGAAAGCCACCTTCCGATTATTATCGATCCCAGCCATGCAGCGGGTCGCCGAGATCAGGTAATTCCTTTGAGTCGTGCATCTATTGCCGTGGGGGCGCATGGACTGATGGTGGAGGTGCATCATGCTCCTGAGGAGGCGCTCAGTGATGGTGCCCAGTCTCTTTATCCAAATCAATTTGAGAAAATGTGCCGCCAGGTTCGATCGATTTATGATGATTTGTACCGCAACAGTTCGCCCGGTTGAATTGCGGGGATTGAACCTTCCCGCCCCAAAGGGCAGGGCTTCCCGGTAAGGAAATGGCCATTATAATAGAGCTCCCCTCGGTCCCGCCCTGAAGGGTGGGGCGTGCGGGGAGCACAACCCGGTCAACAGGGAAAGCGCGAATTCCCTCAAACGTGTTGGAGAGTTAAGGTTTTTTTATGATTATAGAAATACTTGCTACGGGTGATGAAATCCTGACAGGTACCGTAGCCGACACCAACTCCGCGCATATTGCACAGGCGCTGAAGGAAATCGGACTTTTCGTCGTTCGTCACAGCTGTGTTGGGGACGACGTGAACCATCTGGTTTCAACCCTCCAAGAGATCGCAATCCGAGCAGATGTTGCTGTTGTAACCGGCGGTCTTGGCCCCACCACAGATGACATTACGGCGGAAGCGGCTGCAAAATCAGCAGGTGTAGAGCTTGTTCTGAACCGGTCGGCACTTCGTTCGGTTGAAGATTATTTCACGACCAGAAATCGACCCACGAGCAATTCAAACAAAAAACAGGCCATGCTGCCATTCGGTGCCGAGGCGATTTATAATTCTGTTGGAACGGCGCCCGGATTCACTTTAAAGATAGAGAAATGTTTGTTTTACTTTCTTCCCGGAGTTCCTTTTGAAATGCACAGAATGATTTCAGATTCGGTTCTTCCGTCCATAGAGACGGTTCGGGGAGGCGGACGTGAACTCAGCAGGGTCAAGACCATATCAACATTCGGCCTAACAGAGTCGGCCACAGTTGAACGAATGAAAGGCTTTTCGGCCGAATTTTCGGAGATAAAACTGGGCTTTCGCGCGAAATTCCCGGAGATCCAAATAAAACTTTATGCCTCGGGCAAGGATCGCAAGACGCTAAATGCACTTATGAGCAAGGCCACTGAATCGGTTCTAAAAAAGATCGGGGAAAATGTTTTTTCCGTGGACGGCATGTCCATGGAAGCTGTGGTCGGCGAGCTCCTTACAGAAAAAAAAACGACGCTGGCCGTTGCAGAGAGTTGTACCGGGGGGTTGATCTCCCACATGCTTACCAATATTGCGGGGAGTTCGAAATATTTCCTCTTATCAGGGATTACCTATTCAAATGATGCCAAAACAAAAATGCTGGATGTGTCGCCAGAGGTCCTAAAACGGTTCGGAGCCGTTCACGAAAAGACCGCAAAGATGATGTCCGAGGGTGTAAGACGGATCGCCGGAGCCACTTACGGCCTTGCAGTCACTGGTATTGCAGGACCGGGTGGGGGAACCGACGATAAACCTGTGGGGACGGTCTGGATCGGTCTTGCCACCGCCCGTTCTGCCCGAGGTTATCGGTTCTGTTTTCCGTTCAACAACAGGTCGAGGAATAAAAAGATATTTGCCATGAAGGCCCTCGACATCCTTCGTCGAGAGCTTATGGGTTAAGTTGAGCCTCCAATGTGCCGGAAAAACATTTCTGGAACCATAACGCCGCGTTCAGAACAAAATCTTCCTGGTGTCTTTTGTCGCTCATGCGGTGGTCGCCGTTTTTTTGAATGATCATCTTTTTTGGATTGCCGGCTTTTTCATAAATCTCATGGGCATTGGACAGTGAGACAAGCTGGTCGGAATCACCGTGCACAATTAATATGTGGTGAAGATTTTCGAGCTCGTCCGAAATGTCCCACTGCAGCGCTTTTTTGTCGAACGTCGAATCCATAGAATCTGCATCGTCCGATTTTGCCTGGGACTCTTTTATGGAGGCAGTGCGGACAGGGGAGGCAAAGGTGACCAACGAATCGATATCGAAATGAGCAGCTGTCGATATGCAGACAGCACCGCCCATGCTGCTGCCAAAAAGGCTGATCCGGTTACCGGTATCTTTTCTGAGTTGAATCGTTTTTACTGCGCTGATAAGGTCGGTACAGCGGGCTGCAAGAGAAGTAACTTCTTTAAAAACGCCCTCGCTTTGACCGCATCCGCGGTGGTCAAATCTGAAAAATGCAATGCCGTGTGCATTGCAAGCTTTTGCCAAAGCGATCTGTTTTGGAGAATTGCTGGTGCTTAAAAGTCCGTGGGAACCGATAACAACCGGCGGCAGAGGGATACCCGGATGGTGAAGAATTCCGCTGAGAGAATACCCGTTGGATGTAAACGTGATGTTTTTTCGATTCATGCTTGGTTTATTTCATGGATCGTGATATTTTTCAATTCTTTAAATCGTAATGAAATATAAAAAAATCTTGGCGTGTGTGTGAATTTGCCGCTGAACGAATACAGAAAATGAAAGTAAAAAAAGGCCAACTGCTTGAACTCGATATTTCCGGGATCGCCTTTGGTGGAAAAGGTCTGGCAAAGGTGGATGGGCTTACGGTTTTTGTCGATAAAACGGTCCCTTTGGATACCGTTATTGCCCGCATCGTTAAAAGAAAAAAACAGTATGCAGAAGCCCGTGTTGAAACGGTTTTAAAGGCCTCACCGTTCAGGGTTGATCCTCCATGCATCTACAGCGGTTTTTGTGGCGGCTGCAAGTGGCAGTTTTTAAGTTACGACAAACAGCTGGTCTACAAACAACAGCATGTTGAGGAATCCCTTAAACATATCGGAAATATTCACGACGCAACAGTGCATCCCACAATGGCTTCACCGTTGATTTTTGGATACCGAAACAAGATGGAATTCTCTTGTTCCGACCGCAGGTGGCTGTTGCCGGACGAAATGGACCAAAAGGATATTGACAGGGATTTTGCCCTTGGACTCCATGTGTCGGGGACATTTTACAAAGTTCTGGATACCAGAGCATGCCTGCTTCAACCCGAGCTCGGCAACCCGATTCTCGATGACGTGAGAACGTATATCCGAAATTCGGATGCCCCTGTTTATGGACTCCACAGTCATATCGGCTTCTGGCGTTTTCTGATGCTAAGACATTCTGTGGCTTTTGACCAGTGGATGGTAAACATTGTCACGGCAACAGAAGATCGGGACATGGTAAAGCCGCTTTCAGACAAGTTGACGGAAACCTACCCCCAAATCGTATCGGTGGTAAACAATGTCACTTCACGCAAAGCCGGTGTTGCTATTGGCGAACGTGAAATTCCGCTTTCCGGGCCTACCTGTATCAAGGATAAAATCGGCGAATTCGAGTTTGAAATATCAGCAAATTCTTTTTTTCAGACCAATACCCGGAGTGCTGAATGTTTGTACAAAATCGTAAAGGATTATGCAGACCTAACAACGCAGGAGACAGTTGTAGATCTCTACAGCGGCACGGGAGCGATTGCCATATATTTATCCGGATCCGCGAAAAAAGTGATCGGTATGGAAATCGCTGAAAGTGCGGTAAACGACGCAATGAACAACTGTCGATTAAACGGAGTCTCAAATTGCAGCTTTATCCTTGGGGATATAAAAGAAGGGCTTAAAACATTCACGTCCCGCCCCGATGTAATGATCATTGATCCTCCCAGGGCCGGGATGCACAAGGATGTTGTCCGCCGGATTATTGATATGGCCCCCGAAAGAATCGTTTATGTATCCTGCAATCCCTCCACCATGGCAAGGGACCTGGACATGTTGAAAGACAATTATGCTGTTCTGGAAGTCCAGCCCGTTGACATGTTTCCACACACCTATCACATTGAGTCCGTGGCCAGACTCGGACTGAAATGAGCGATCGGTTCATTTGTCGACGGTGAGGATCCCCGCCTCAAAAGGTGGGGCCTTCGGTGGGCGGTCCGGTCAATTTGTTAAAATGAAAGTATGCCGGTATGCAAAGGAAATCTAAAAATGAATTGATAAAAGTCCCTCCCAAGCACTGGGAGGATTTAAAAAAAATGGATATGAACCGGGTATGCGAATATTCCCTTGCCATATCCCATGATTCCGGGGGATTGCGGATCCTTTTCTTAAACAATGATATCTTGGTAGACATTGAAAGCCGCTGTCTCCGGCGAATATACCCGGATCGGAGTGAAAAAATAGACAACTCCCTTTTGGAATTGGTGGTTCTGGTCTACCTGCTGAATGTAACCCATGATCTCATCAGCAGAGAAATGATCGGTGTCAGCGACCTTAAAGACGCTCATTTTTTTCAAGGTCCCCATACCCTTAAAACAGCTCCTGTTTTAAAACGGTACGGCGGGGACCTAACGGGGTTTAAAAACGCTGCCGAAAGCCTGGACGGCGAGTTTTTGGACCTTGCCGATGCAGCCTATAAGTTTTCACCCTTTCCCAAAATTCCCCTTTATTATCTCTTGTGGGAAGGAGACGATGAATTTGAGCCGCACCTGTCCGTTCTTTTTGATCGATCTATTGAACGCCATCTCTCGGCGGACGCCATATGGGGATTGGTCAATCTGGTTTCAAATGAGCTTTTAATGGCCGGCCAGTCCAGGTAAGCGTTGTCGGCATTTGTCCCCTTTAAAGCGTTACCAAAAGTTTTTGCCCCGGATAAATTAGAGATCTATTGCTCAGCTTGTTCAAAATTTGTATATTTTTCAGCGTCAAACCATACCGGCGGCTGATGCCCCATAGTGATTCACCTGAATTGACCGTGTGATAACGCTTCTTCAACAATTTCTTGGAAACTTTGGAAGACATCAATGATTCAGCTTTCCGGGATTTTTTTTCGGCAATCTTTTTTGAAACGGGTATATATGGTTGAGCAGATTTAGGGGCTTCAACATAGCTATTGTTCTTCCATTGGCCCACATATTTACGACCGTCCGGAAACGTGTACGTTCCAATTCCATGCCGTTGATTATTCTTCCATTGTCCAACATATTCGCTACCATCAGAAAACGTATAGGTTCCTTTTCCGTTTCGCTCACCGTCCTTAAATAGCCCCACGTATTTACTACCATCAGGATGGATATAGGTGCCTTGCCCATTCCGGCGACTATCCTCAAATAGCCCCACATATTTACTGTTGTCAGCATAAATATAAACACCTTTCCCATGCCGTTGATTATTCTTCCATTGTCCCACATATTTACTGCCATCCGGATAGGTTAGAATACCTTGCCCGTTTAACCGGCTGTTTTTCCACTGACCGTCATATTCGGTGCCATGGGAATACTTATAAGTGCCTTGTCCATTGTCACAATCACCTTTTATACACCGGCCAAAGGCATTTGCCGAATAAATAGAAATAAGCAATGACAATGCCAATATCAGATGTTTCATATCTTAACCTCCTTTTGTGTATTGTTTGTCAAGATGAAAAGTGATTTTATGTGGCCTATTCCAACATTGCATAATGTCTTGCATGGAAAAGTACGATCAAAAATTGGCCGCGGTTCAAGTCGTAAATGAGGTCGGTGGAACAAAAGAGGTTGCTCAACGGAAATCGAATCAAGACGGCGTACTAATTTTAACAGAGAGTCAGCCAAAATTAATATAGCACAAACTAGTAGGCACGAGCGAATTTTGGCACATTAAAATCTTTTATTTTTGGGTTGACCTTGTAACAATTCGAACACTTCGCGAAGTAACCGTCCGGGGGCTGCTCAAATAACGCGCCGCCCTGTAAGCCAAATCCGCCGGATGTCGATGTAATATGGATGATTACATCGTACCCGCAGTCTGAACAGGTGCTGTTTAATACGATGGTCGATTTCCCTGGATTGGCTTCAAATATTTTTCTCAATATTTCGATCATGAGTGGCCACCTCCCTCCAATTCTTGACCCCTTTCGTTTAAAAAAAATAATGAAATTAACATATGTCCCATTCCCTTGCAGCAACTGGGTCAATTCGATCGTCTCGGCTTTAATCTTCTATCGAGCCCGCTTCTCCTCTTCTTGCCGGATCTGCGCTCGGGGATATGCATGGTATAGAAGAATTGTCGTCGATCAATTCCCAAACGCCGGCCGCCATTGTCTCTGAT
>JAAXQD010000215.1 GCA_012974475.1 Desulfobacterales bacterium | reverse complement strand
ATCTATTAAACGTTCACGAAATTTTGAAACGAATCGATCCAGATCGTCTATCCAGTGTCTCATTATGTTCATCTTCTTATTTTTAAGATGCCGGTTTTCCAGAATAGAATTTTTCGGCCTGGCCGCCGGCGTCGGATATTCCTCACTGGTGCACGGTACCAGGATGTAGGGTACATCCATTTTCTCAAGAAAACATTCAGCCAGCTCATACCAGGTACAATGGCCTTCGGAAGTGGCGTGAAAGGTTCCCCGTCCGTCCGTGTCCACTAGTCGTGAAATTTGTTGGGCCAGGCGATAGGACCATGTGGGAGAACCGTATTGGTCGTCCACCACCCTGATTTCTTTGTCGGGATTCTTCAAAGCCAGCTTGAGCATGGTCTTTAGGAAATTGTGTCCTTTGAATCCATAAAGCCACGACGTTCTGACAATCACATGTTCGTGGAGGGCATTTCTGACCGCTTATGAATTAACCGGCCGCCGTATTTCCCGACACTCAGTGCCAGGTTTTTCGGACCAATGACATTGACGTTCCAGGCCAGTTCCTTTTCGGTTTCACACTTGTCGACCAGGGTATAGGCCGCACAGTTGAGTATCACATGAGGGGAAAAATCCTGTACGACATTTTGGACATCCGACAGGTTCGTTATGTCGAGTTCATCCAGGTCTATTGCCAAGAGTTCATGATCTGTGCCGAGAACAATTTCAGAATCGCTGCCCAATTGTCCCCTGTTTCCGGCAATCATGATTTTCATATATTTTTCCTCCGACGGTTTTTGAACGACATCCGGAATTCAATCACAAGGTTTTTTCTGTTTCCATACAACGGCTGTTTTACCCCAAATTTCTAAATTGTCATGTTTAGTTTTCCTGGTCGGTGAATTGCGAAAAATGTTCTGGGATTTTAACCTTAGATCCAACAGCAAGATAACTGATTTTTTTGGCGACCAATTCTTAAAAAACCAGAATTATTTATCTCCCGTCCATCACCAGACAAGGGGGCGGCAAGGTTTCTTCGATGGTTCTCGAAAGCCTTCTGAATTCTTCACAGTCAGAGGATATAAACAAGGCATCGCTTCCATTGATGGCCGCTTTTGACGATGGAAAGTAGTCTATCGTTTCAAAAAGAATGTTCTTGGAAAGGAAAAAATCTTTCTGGCCGCCTCTGTACATAGACGATCATATGCATTTATTTTTCTTCTATCTTTCGGCAAACCTGTACCACAGTAACTAACCGCGGGCAAGGATTTTAACCCCCGAAGAAATCACTCCTTTCTGGTTGCCGAGGATGATTTTAAAAATAAAACCCTTTAAAAAAGAAGTTGGCTTGTGCAAAAACCGAACTGGATTTGTTTTTTGCAGGCAGACAAATTAATTTCCGAATTAAATCAGCCCAACTTCTTAAGAATATTAAAAAAACCAATAAAATTATGTCAAAACAAACCTTGACAAAAGCTGTTTTAATGGGGAGTATTAAGTTGGATTTGCCGTCCATGGACCTTCCGATATCAATTTTCAACATCAATTTTCAACGCATTTTGAAAATTACCACGAGAACGAAGGAAAAAGGTAAAAGGCGGGCGGAGAATTGACAATCATAATAAAAAGCAAAGCCCATGTGTGGAAGATTCGTTCAAAACAGTCCGTTACACACCGTTCAGCAATTTTTCGACGCAGAGACGGCTTTGCTCGACCTTGTTCCGAACTATAATGTGGCACCCACCCAAAAAATTCTTTCCATTGTCAATCATGGGCATAAAAACCGGCTGGAGACGCTTCATTGGGGCCTGGTGCCCTTTTGGGCAAGGGATATTTCCATCGGCTCCAGAATGATCAATGCACGGGCAGAGACAGTTGCGGAAAAGCCCAGTTTCCGGACTGCATTCAAAAAACGCCGATGCCTGATCCCAGCAGATGGTTTTTATGAATGGAAAGGTGAAAAAGGAAACAAGCAGCCCTACTATATTACCGGGCCTTGGGTTGGACCCTTTGCATTTGCCGGCCTGTGGGAAAAATGGACTGACAAAGAACGCCATGAAGAGACCGTGTACAAATCCTGCACCATTATCACCACCGCTGCAAGGGGATCCATACGCGAAATTCACCATCGAATGCCGGTCATCCTGTCTCCGGAATTCCATGAAAAATGGTTGAATGCCGATATGCGAGATCCAAAAGCGTTAAAGATCATACTGCGGGAGGGCATGGTCCATGATTTGAAATATCATCCAGTATCAAAAATCGTAAACGCCGTTAAAAACAATGATCCGAGCTGTATCGAGCCGACAGCTGTTTGAGGTTTTGAAACAGCTTCTAGCCGAACAAAAGGGGGTTGCTTGGTAAAAATCGATAAATATGCCCAAATGGCCGCTTTAATGGTGTGTGCCTTATCTTTTCTATTAAATTCGATCCCGGTGTTTGCCGCCCAAAAAAAATTACCTGCATCGACAACCGATGAGCAGGCGTTGATACAGCGCATCGATAAACCCTTTAAAGGAGATCTCGACCAGATCCGCGCAAGAAAGACCATCAGGGTCTTGGTCAACTACAGCAGAACGAATTTTTTCATTGATAATGGAAAAATTCAGGGCTTCGAATATGAACTGCTCAAAGCGTATGAAAAGCATTTGAACAAAGAAGAAAAAAACGAATACACCAAGACCAAATTGATATTCGTTCCGATGCCATTTGATCAGATTCTCCAGGCCCTCAACCAAGGTCGCGGTGACATTGCCGCAGCCGGTCTTACAATAACTCCGGACAGGCAGAAAATCGTCGCCTTCGCCAAACCCTATATCCCCGAAGTCAATGAAATCGTTGTGTTGAACAAGAAGATAAAAAATATGCGCTCCATCGAAGATTTATCCAACCGGATGGTTTATGTCCGTAAGGGAAGCAGCTATGTAAAGCACCTTGAATCATTGAACGAAAAACTAAAAAAACTGAAACGGCCGCCGGTTAAAATCGTAGCGGCCGACGAGTACATTGTCACCGAAGATATCCTGGAATTCGTCAATGCCGGGATTGTCGATATTACGGTGGCAGATCATCATATCGCCCAAGCATGGTCTCAGGTTTTACCGGACATCGTAATTCGCAAAGATCTAAAGATTAACTCCGATGGTAAAATTGCATGGGCGGTGCGGAAAGATAATCCAGAGCTTTTGTCTGATCTGAATGCCTTTATTCGAAAAAATAAAAAAGGGTCTCTTTTGGGAAACATTCTTTTTAGAAGGTATTATCAAAAATCAAAATGGATCAATAATCCCATCACCGAAAAAGAACGAAAAAAACTGCAAAAGTTGATCGGCTTTTTCGAGGAATACGGCCTTCGTTACGATTTTAGGTATTTGAAACTTGCCGCCGTGGCCTATCAGGAATCGGGCCTGGATAATTCCAAACGAAGTCCTACCGGGGCAATCGGCATCATGCAGGTGCTCCCTTCAACAGCATCCGACAAAAACATAAACATAAAGAATATTCATCTTGTGGAAAACAACATCCATGCAGGCTCAAAATATCTCAATTTTTTGCGCACAAGATACTTCAGCACCTCGGAAATCATCCCGGCGGATCGGGTGTATTTCTCTTTGGCAGCCTATAATGCCGGTCCCGCAAAAGTGAATAAGATTCGAAAAACAGCGTCTGAACGGGGCTTCGATCCCAACAAATGGTTTTTCAATGTAGAGAATATTGCCGCGGAAGTGATCGGAAAGGAGACGGTCAATTATGTCGCCAACATCAACAAATACTATGTGGCCTACCAGTTGTATTATGACATGCATCTGCAACGAGAAAGGACAAAGGCATCCTTTCGCCGCAATGTCGAATAATTAATGAACGCCTTCGTACGTGCATTTACCCTATAGTTGAAACGTTAGGGTAATCGTCCTCCCTTTTCGTCCGTCTACTTTTAATCGATTTCCGATCCATACCCCTCCATGACCGTTTGGGCGCCATTCCCGGACGAATGAAATATCGATGATCTTTTCTTTTGGGCCCGTGGGGATTTACTTGACAACTTTCAGGACATTGGAGTTTTGAAGCTTTTCCCACAGCTCTTTTATTATAATGTAAGATGCCTGCTCCGGACTGATTTCATTAACACCGGCATAGGCACCACATGACGCCAACATTGATTCATTGCCCCAAAGCCGAAATTCGTTTCGAATATATATCCCATATGAGATGTTCAGTTTTATTAAACCGACTTCTGACATGTTGGCAATTTTTGTTTTATCCTTAAAGGACAGTTCAGACAAGAGTTTGTCGACAGCCTCATCGATATTACCGGGAAACAACTGTTTTGATCCATCCATTTTTCGTATATTCCATCTGCACCTGTTTCAGCAAGGAGCTGTTTGAAAGGCGTTAGCACCCGTTAGACCGAGCCGAATGAAATGATGATTTAAAGCATCCATCGGATATGTTTTTGACGAATTGTTCTTTATAACTCTGGCACGGCTCGGGCTTACGGATGCTTAAGCACAAGTTCCCGTCGGTTGGAAAGAGATATGCGCCGTGGTGGAGCGTTCTCTCTCTAAGCCGTTTTCATCCGATCTTGCCGCACGATTGATTTATCTCTCTTTCTTCATCCCCGATTTCGTCGGAGGGCTGAATGGGACCGGCAGACTATTCCAATCCCAACAATTTGCTGTACGTTTTCAACAGATTCATTACAAATGATTGGATTTTATCATTGGTTTCAAGGAACTGAATTCCAGTTCGATACTTTTTAAAATCGTCTGCATTGCAATAAATGACCTTGCCCTCGATACCGACCCATCCATCTTCAATGTCGATGGTTAGATGCAGAATATCTTGCCATTCAAGCGGATCGCTGGTTTCGATGAGGAGCCCCCCTTGGCTTATATTGATCGCCTTTCCACTTCCCTCCTTTATGGGGTTGCCGCCGTCATCTTTGCAAATATAGGATATGAGATTGCTGATCTCGACTCTCGGATGTTTTCTTCGTTCTATGAATGTCAAACCTAAACGCCTCCTTGAGGAACTGTCGGTGCAGTCCTTTTTGGGCCGGCCCTCTTATTTTGCCGGAGTTTTCTAGAAAATTATTGTCTTGAACAATTCGCTGTCAATGTTTTTCCAGTTTTTGGTTTTCGAGTTTGGCGACCGCCTTCAGAAGACTTTCGGTCTTGTCTACCAGAACCTCGAGGGTCTTGCAAACCGCCTGCAGATCTTTTTTGAGGCCCATCGTCATTTGAAATTTACCCGTTGAAAGTTCAAGGTTTTTCTTGCCGGCAGGTAACTGTTTCACCCGATATTCCAGTTTAAGCGCATCGCTTTGGGTCATCTCAGAACTGGCACCCACCAATTCAACCGGCCTCCGGGATCTTGTATATTTGGCACCTCTTCCTGAATTGTGCGCAGCCAAACGGTTTTTCAGGTCATTGGTTATCCCGCAGTACAAAGATTCATCGGAACACCGAATCAGATAAACAACCCATTGTCTCAAAGTCGATTCCCCGGCATGGATATTCCTTTGATTTTTTTTATATTTCTCACGAACGGAACCCATTATCTCTTTTTTCGATCCCATCCCCAGTTTTCGTAATATTCCCAGCTGGCAATCGCATTCAACTCTTTAATTCGATAATCTTGGTCTATCAGACTGGCCCTGAGGACATCCCCGATGGAAAGAAGGCCGATGTATTCCCCATCCTTTTCAACGATAATGTGACGTATAAATAACCCAAGAAACATTTCTTTGATTTTTAGAATCGGCGTATTGTGTCGGGTCGTATGCAGCGAAGTGGTCATATGGTCGCCAACCAATTCCTTGTCTGGGTTAAATCCCCGAAGATTAATATTGTACAACAAATCGCGCTCTGTCCATATCCCGAGAATTTTGCCTTCTTTTTTAACAAGTATCGCTCCGATTTTATGGTCCGTCATCGTATGGACCGCCTCACGGATGGTGCGACCAGGAGATATACAAACCATCTCTCGATTTTTATCTTTTAAAATGTCTTCTGCAGTTTTCATTTGGACCTCCTGCCATGGAGAAGAATAAGGTTTTTTCTGCATCGAGCTCGTTTAAAGATGTTTCTAAACGCTATCTCAAAATTCCATATGGCGAATAATTGATGGACGCCTGAGCAACTTGAACCTCACCTTATCATTATATGATAAGCACCATCGGAATTATGGCAATATGGATAACATTTAGAGTCGTAAGTTTGGCACGGCGAGGGCGCAGTTGCCAATGGGGATAAAAACCCCTCAATTGATGTTTTGATCGAAAACATATCGGTCAGATATACAATAGGACGTGGCGGTACCGGTGAAATGTATGAGTTCCGGTAAAGAGATCCTTTGGTTAAAACCGCCCAGATGCGGGCCTGTCATCATGGTTATGTCCTCTGTACCTTTTGGCAGGTCATCGATGCGGTCCCTGGCAATTCCTCGCTTTAATAAAAATTCATTGAATTCATCATCGCTCATATCCTTCTGATCCGTGGCTCTGAAAATCTCCTCCATATAATGATCGACGCCGAATTCATCGATGGCGCGCAAAACGAATTTATTAAAATCAACCGGCAAACGACCTTCTGTTTTCCTCTGCGTGAACCCTTCATAATAGGCGTTAAACGTGGCCTCTATCAGTTCCCGCATTGAATTCGGGCAGAAAAGGTTCCGTGCATCTACGGGAGCCCCCTTCTCGTCAAAACCTGCCTGTTCAGGATGGTGATTGCGGAAATAACTGCCACATATAAGGACCAGGCTTATGAAATGATTTCCAATGAGCCGGTAATACCGGCAAGAAGATCCTGAAACCGCCTCGAGGTGCTCGAAATCTCTGATACCCGATTTCCCCAGGTTCGGATAACGGCACGACATTAACCATCTATCCAGTCTTCCGCCCCTCGGCCATTGATAATGTCCGCCGTCATGCCGCCGGTGTCGTTGCACCCGATTGTGAAAAAGAGGTACCGGCGCAGTGTGAACGATGCCCATGGCGGCAAGTCTTCCCAGAAGCCAGGCGTTTCGCCGCATAATCTCCATAAAATTCTTCCAATCAAGGCGCGGTTCATCCGGCAGCGGATTCGGATAGACAAAATAATCGGAATGGACTTTAAATCCTATGGCGGCATCGATACTTGCCGGCATTTTCTTTTTCAGCCGCTCCGGAATATCCGTGAGTCTGAACAGATACGTTTTCCCGAACCTGAACGGTGTCGGCATATCGAATCTCATGGGAAATTCGGACTTAACCGTCTGCAAATATGCCATCCATAATGCCTCACGATTCAAGGCCGCGTTCTCGGAATCCGACCGTGAGCATTTTATGACCAGTAGAAGATCGTTCGTGAGGGTGAATACAAGACTCCGGCCGATACATTTCATGTCGCAGGGTTGGTTCAAACCTGTTTTTCTGGAGAAATCATCCCAGCGGATCGACGAAACCTTTTGAATGGTCTCCTCGTTTAAAGACGGTCCGGTTATATTCAAGGGAAGCGCGCCCAATGCCTCGGCTGCCGCCCGGTGTGAAGGTCCCACACAATCAGCGACAATATGCTTGAGACGCTCGATAGATTTTGCCGCCAGGTTTCGATCTTCACAGGCGGACGCAAGAAAAAGGAGGGTTTTTGCTGCTTTTCTGTATAAAAAATAGGACTGTCTCTGGGACGCGTGGACGCTTTTTTGGATAACATTGTGCAACGCATCCACAGTTTTCGACGATGCCAACGAAAGGTTTTGGTTCAAATCGTATTCAAGTCTTGAAACCGCCACATATGTGGCGGAAAAATCTTGACATGAGTTTAACAAATAATTTTCACTGTCCACAAGATCTACGTGCATTGCCCTGCTCCAGATTCAGTCCGGTTTCACCTCGATATGGGCACGTTTTTCACCGGTATGGCCCCCTGAGGTCGATAATTTCTATCCGGTTGTTTGCTTGGGGGTATTTGGGCGACGGTCCGGTGGACAAAACCACAAAATTTCCATCCATCCCGTGTAACCTTAGCCAGTTTCGGGCAAACTCGTTCCAGGTCTCAGGTGGGTCGGACTCATGAACCGGGTAAATACCGTAAGAAAAGGTGAGGTTTTGGCAGACGGCCTCATCAGCGGTCACTGCCGCTATCCAGACCGGCAGTCTGAACCGGGTGATACTTTTCGCGGTTCCACCGCTCAGACTGGGCACAAGTACCAGGGCAGGAGAAACATGCTCCACAATAGTCTCCACGCTCATGGTGAGAAGATCTCTAACGCTGACATCGTCCTTTCGGTTATATTCTCTCAGAATTTCCCTGACCTTATAACTGGGGCGACTGGGCTCGGTTGCCGCTGCGATCTTGACGAGCATTTCCACAGATTGCACCGGATACATCCCCACGGCAGATTCGCCGGAGAGCATGACGCAGTCTGTGCCGTCGAGGATGGCATTGGCCACATCCGTAGACTCCGCCCGGGTCGGACGCCGGTTACGGGTCATGGACTCCAGCATCTGAGTGGCGGTAATGACCGGTTTGCCTTTAATATTCGCCATGTGTATCAGCTTTTTTTGAGCCATGGCAATCCGTTCGATGGGTATTTCCACGCCCAGATCACCCCGGGCGACCATGATACCGTCGGCGGCTTCAAGAATTCCATCCAGCCGAGCGTTTGGTATCGATCGTTCGATCTTGGCAATAACAAACGGATGGTAGCCCAAACCTGCCCCGGCGTTACGGACAGCGTTAATATCTGCTGCCGACTCGACAAACGATTGACTTACCGCGTCGATACCCTGTTCCGCAGCGAATTTGAGACATTCGTGGTCGCGCTCCGTAAAGGCGCTGATGCCAAGGTCGATGTCCGGCAAGTTAAGCCCTTTGTGCGATAGTAGCTCTCCGCCGACCACGATCCGGCAATGAACGTCCTTTTCTTCCGCTGAGACCACCTGTATTTGGATGTAACCGTCGTTCAGGTACAAAATGTCGCCGGGTTTCACGGCCTGCGGAAGACGGGAAAAGGATACGGAAACCCGTTGCCTGTCACCAGTTATCTGTTCCGTAGTGAGGGTAAACGCGTCGCCGGACTTCAATTCGATCGGCTCATCAGCAAGCTGGCCGATGCGCATCTTGGGCCCAGGGAGATCGCCCATGATGGCAATCCGTTTCCCAACTTCACGTGATACGGCACGGATATTATCGATCACTTTCTTGTGTTCGACAAAATCGCCATGGGAGAAATTGAGTCGTGCCACGTTCATTCCGGCCCGGGTCATTTTTTCGATAACCTCAACCGACTGGGAGGCCGGTCCGATGGTGCAGATGATTTTGGTTTTGTTGGCCGGAAGCTTCACAGGCGTTTTCCTCCAATCTTAAAGTAAACACGTATGCTTCAATCCGTTCGCCGGATAAAACAATTATAACATCTCCCTGGAACTTCTTTCAAAAGGTTATTTCACAATGAGATCGAACGGACGGTGCGACAGGAACTCACAGCCGGTTTCATTGACGACCACGGTGTAGCCGAAGCACATGGCGTGGTTGCTGTCGCTGTCCATCAATATCATAAGGCTGTCATACCCGGCAAGGTAATACATGCTTTCCTGACGAAACATGAGAAGGCCGTCCAGGCCCCGTCGCTCCATCTGTTCCAGGGTGTTCTGTTTGCGCCGATGGAATTCTTCCTGGGTCAAATGTATGGCCGTGGAATATCCCCCATTTTTCAATGTGATTTGAAAGTATTCTATATTATGCGGAAATCGGCTGAAAAAACGGTCCCGTAATTTGCTATCCCGTAACGTGGTGACGGATGAGGCCTTCCTGGTTCACGGAGGCAACGAGCTTTCCGTCCCGGGTAAAAACTTGCCCATAATTCAGTCCTTTGGCCCGGCTGGCAGAGGGACTCTTGATAACGTACAAAAGCCATTGGTCCATTCTAAAATCCCTGTGGAACCACAAGGCGTGATCCAGGCTGGCGACTTGTATATTCGGCGCCCAATAACTATGCCCGTGTGGGTAAAGGGAGGTGTCCACCAGTCCGAAATCAGATGCATAGGCCAGCATATATTGATGCACTTTCGGATCGTCGGGCATTCTGTCGATGGCCTTGAACCATATATACTTAACCGGCTCCCTTTTTTCCGGAGCAAAGGGATTGATGGGATTCACAGGTCTCAACTCGATCGGTTTTTTGCACAAGATTTTTTCTCGAATCGATTCCGGTATTTTGTCAGCCACCTTCAAAGCAAGTTCCAGCTCCGATTCTATGCCCTCCGGCCCGACGACCTCCGGCGCCCTGTCTTGATGATCGAATCCGGGCTCGTCGATTTGAAACGATGCCGCCATACTGAAAATTGCGCGACCCTTCTGAATGGCCACCACGCGGCGGGTGGTAAAGCTCTTTCCTTCCCGGATGGCGTCGACTTCATAAACGATCGGTTTGGTTACATCTCCCATTCGGAGAAAATAGGCATGCAGGCTATGGGCTTTCCGATCCGGCGGTATGGTTTCATAAGCGGCCGACAGAGCCTGACCCAGCACTTGACCGCCAAACACGTTGCCAAAGCCCAGATCCTGGCTCTGGCCTCGAAAAATGTTCTCTTCTATTTTTTCCAATATTAGAAGCTGCAGTAATTCTTCCAATACGCTGTCTTCGGCACAAACACCCATGGTTCTCCTCGTTTTCGTCTTTTAAGATTTTCTTTTCGAAAAATATGGTTACCCTGCTTCCGCTGTCAAAGGACCAAACTTGATAGGTGAAAGATATCCCAGAAATCGATTAAATCACGGACCAAGGATTAACCGACAGTCCCTGCAGAAGATCTAAAACTGCTAAAGGTTGGTCGATAATAGCACAGGCTCCATTTTCCTTTAGCTCTTTTGAGGATCGAAATCCCCAGAGCACACCAACGGGGAACATGCCGGCAGAAAGAGCTGTTTTCATATCCGTCGCCGTGTCCCCAAGAAACAGAAAATTAGATGGGGGTGTCGACATTTTTTTCGCGATTTCAAGGGCTCCCTGTGGATTCGGCATACGGGGAATTGAATCACGCTCGCCGAAAATGACATCGAAATCCCATTTTGACAGAAAGACGTCGACACAGGTTTTTGTCATGGCATCCGGTTTGTTCGACAAAATGGCAAGTTTAACGCCTTTGGCCTTCAATCGATCCAACAGATTGGGTATGCCGAAATAGAGTTTAGACTTTACGTTAAAGTTGCGACTATAATCTTCAACATATTCTTTCAGGCAGGCATCGATGTTCTTATCATTGCAATGTTTTTCGGGCAAGGCCCGTTCTATAAGAGTTCTCGAGCCATCTCCCACAAACTTCCGGTAAGTTGGAATGGCATGAGTTGGAAAATCTTTTTTGGACAGAACCCTGTTGACCGCATCACCGATATCCTCCAGGGTGTCGATCAATGTTCCGTCAAGATCGAAAAGTACGGCTTCAAATATCATTTTCTTTGTTACTTCAATCTTCTTTAAAAATGTTTATTCTTCTTACGATTCCAATACTACGCAAAAAACGTCTAAACTCCAATTAAAAACGCTGAACGTCCATTCCGTCAACCATCGCGGTCGATGGCAAACGGTGCCCAGGTTTGACAAGTCGGCATGACTTCCAAACGGTTGATATTGATATGGGCCGGCAGGGTTGCCACCCAGTAAATTATTTCTGCAATATCCTCAGCGGTTATAGGCTGTGTTCCTTCGTACACTTTGGCCGCTTTTTCACCATCTCCCTTGAAACGAACCACAGAAAACTCGGTTTCCGCCAGACCGGGTTCGATATTGGTTATGCGTATGGGCGTCCCAAACAGATCGGCGCGCAAATTAAGGGAAAATTGTTTTACAAAAGCTTTGGTGGCCCCATATACATTTCCTCCAGGATACGGCCAGTCACCGGCTACAGATCCAATGTTGACAATATGTCCCCGGTTTCGTGCGACCATGCCCGGCAGCACTGCCCGGGTACAGTACGTTAGTCCCTTGATATTGGTGTCCACCATGGCATCCCAATCTGAAACGTCTGCCTTGTGGGCAGGTTCAAGACCCAGCGCAAGACCGGCATTGTTCACGAGTACGTCCACATCCGAGAATTTTTCGGGCAGATTGAACAGTTCTTTCATCACCGCTTCCCGATTCCGGACATCCAGGGGTATGATGTGAACAGAGGTTTCACCTCCCAGTTTTTTTTGCAATGCTTTTAATCGTTCTTTTCTTCTGGCCACCAGAACGAGCCGCCAGCCTTTTCCTGCAAACCGCCGGGTACAGGCTTCGCCGAAACCGGATGTGGCCCCGGTTATTAGGATATTACCGCTCATATACAGTCTCCTTGCAATTTGAACCTGTCAAAAGGCTGTTTCATTCTTTCATTTCTAACAGCTATTACTTATACCTAAGTTGAGCGATTTTTTGGGAAAAGATGTGCTGAGATCTCGATGCGCCAGGGTTTGCAAAAACCACAGGTGCCCCCCAGGAAATGCCCTTGGGGTGCATGCCCGTGGATATGTCGAGGATTTTTTCGAATCCTCGATGCGCAGGCGATCGGTACAGATCGAGCTAAAAATCGCTCAATTTAGATTATACTCAATCCTCTCCATTTTCGCAATACATGAAAGGATCTTATAAAAAATAGTTGTGCGCTGTTTTTTGAAAAGACTCGATTTGCTTTTTTTGCCATTGGATTCCTTTTTTTAATTCAGCGGCCATCAATTCCGCCACCGCCGGGGCCATTTTCATGGCGGCGCGGGCGTCTAAAAATAAGACCCGGCGGCGGCGGGCCAGAAAGTCCTCGACCGTACGCGCCATCTCCGCTTTTACCGCCCAGATTACTTCCCCGCGGACGATGGAACCGCCGGGCAACGGATTACCCCATGCGGGTTCATTTTTTATCAGCCTCTGTATTTCCAGTGCATCCGTCCCGTAGTCCTTTAAATTCTCGAACTGATCGGCATGATGATGATACCCGTGTATCTGCAATGTTTCGCTGACCGAGGGTCGATGGTTCAGGCGGGCAACGACAATTGCCTGATCCACGGTCTCTTGGGCCATCTTGCGGTACGTGGTCCATTTTCCGCCGGCGATGGTTACCAAGCCGGTTCGTGAAATCGACAGGGTGTGCTCTCTTGAAATCCTGGCGGTTTCAAGACGCTGTTTGCCGCTCACCAGAGGGCGAAAACCGGCAAACATGCTGAGAATGTCTCCGGGTTCAGGGTCTTTGGTAAGATATCGTGCGGTATGCTTTAACAGAAATTCTATTTCATGGTCCATGGGCAAAGGCTCCATGGATACGTCCTCCACCGGCGTGTCGGTGGTACCCACAAGGACACTGTGGTGCCACGGAATCGCGAAGAGCACCCGGCCGTCGTCGGTGTGGGGCACCATGATGGCCGTTTCCCCCGGCAGAAAAGATCTGTCCAAGACAATGTGAACCCCCTGGCTGGGCCGCATGAACGGCGACATCCCAGGGTCATCCATCCGGCGGATCCGGTCGCTGAAGACGCCGGTAGCATTGATGACCGCCCGGGATTTTAATTCATACTCCCGGCCGCTTTCCAGATCCCGGGCAATGACGCCTCCCACAAGACCGTTTTTTTTGATCAGCTTTTCGGCCTCGAAATAATTGATGAGCGTTCCCCCCTGCTCGGCAGCGGTCTGCACCAGGTTAACCACCAGACGGGAATCGTCGAATTGCCCGTCGTGATAGATAACCCCGCCCCGCAACCCATCGGTTTCAACCGTCGGAATTTTCTCCAGGGTTTCTTCTTTGGATAGAATTTTCGAGGGACCGAAGCCTTCTTTGCCGGCCAGCATGTCGTAAAGTTTCAAGCCGATCCCGTAAAACGGACCTTCCCACCAGTCATAGGTCGGAACGATGAACGGTAGATCGTGTACGAGATGGGGTGCGTTGCGCCGCAATATGCCGCGCTCCTTCAAGGCCTCTAAAACCAGGGAGACATTCCCCTGCTGCAGATACCGAACGCCCCCATGAATCAATTTGGTGCTTCGGCTGGACGTGCCGGATGCAAAGTCGTTTTGCTCCAAAAGTGCAACCCGGTAGCCCCGGGAGGCGGCTTCCAGGGCAACCCCCACACCGGTGCCGATCACAATAAAATCCCATTTCTGACCGGCATCGGCAATTCTTGCGAGCATTTCTTCTCTGTTCATCATTTTACCCCATCGTTAGAAAAAATCGATCCATCGCCTTTTTGGGCCGCCGAACGGTTCAAGCACCGCAGAAGAACCCTTGCTGTGCGGTTTGTTCCCCAGTCCGTAGATGCCGATGATGATCTTAGCCATATCACCTCAATCGGAACGGGCGTCAGCTTCACGCGAACGCAGGTTGGATTTGGATCCCAAAAACGACAACACCCGATCCGGATAGTTTGTAAAAACCCCGTCCACACCCAAATCGTCCATCCTTGCAATATCTTCAGGATGATTTACCGTGTAAACAAAAACCTTTAAATTCCGATCATGAGCATCGGTGATGAATTCACGATTGACAAATTCAATGCTTTGATGGACCGAATAGGCCGCCAGCTTTTGCGCAAAAAGTGCATAATCTAACGGGACGCCTGCGATTAGAGCGCCGATTCGAATTCGGGCATCAAGCTTTTTTACAGCAGCGATCTCATGATGATTGAACGAAGAAACCAGAAATTTATTTACGTCCCAATGGGTTCGAGTCCTGTCCTGAATCACCTTTGCCACCCATGCCGCGGTGCCCGGCACCTTCAACTCGATGTTGATGCCGGCCCGGCCCGATACCAGATCGAGCACTTCTTCGAGGGTGGGGATTTTCTCCCCTTGGCCGGCGTCCAGTGTCCGCAGGTATGAAAACGTCTTCTCCCATATGTAACCGCTGCCGTTGGTAGTTCGTTCAAGCCGGTTGTCGTGGATGACCACCAGATGACCGTCCACAGGGTACACGTCCACTTCGACCCAGGGGGCCCCGAGTTCCAAAGCCTTTGCAATGGACTTGAGCGTATTTTCAGGCGCATGTCCCATGGCACCTCGATGTCCGATACACAACATAACGCCTCCAACGGATAGTATGGGTTGCCGTCATGACAGCCCCCGACGACAGAGAAGGTTTGATGTCCTGCGAACTGTATACATCAACTTGCCGGCATTATCAATTTTTTTGATACTCCGAGAGGTCCTTTGGTAAGATAAAAGCGAAGGATCAGCAACGTCTTTGGAAATGATCCACGCTTTTTTTTCTCTATGGGTTTGTTTCGAACAGCGCTTGCATTGCACGCGGAATTTCCGGGGTCTCCAGGGTTTCCGGGCCTTTTCCCTCCTGAAGATGCAGTGTGAGGTCCCGGGCATGCAGCGCCAGCCGGTCGAAGGCAAGATTGCGACGAAGATAGCTTGCTGACCGCGTCGATCCGTAACGTGCGTCCCCCACCACCGGATGCCCGGATATTTTTGCATGGCGCCGGATCTGATGTTTGCGGCCGGTGAGGGGCTCTATTTCCACCAGGGTGTAGCGGGTGCTGCGATGGAGGATCCGGAACCGGGTCTCGCTGGGAAGACGACGGCCGGAGCCTTGGGGATGACGGCGTCCGCCCGCAGTTTTGGAAAGGGGCCAGCGCCACTTCCCCCATGAATCGTGGCCTTTCGGGTTTTCCAGCCGGCCGTGCAAAACACCCACATACCGCTTTTTGACCTCCCGGGATTCAAACTGTTCTGAAAAAAATCGAAACGTCTTCGGGTCGCCGGCCAGCAGGATCACGCCGCTGGTTTCCTTGTCCAAACGATGAACCGGGTTGACCCCAAAATCGGGATCGCCATCCATCTGTATCCGGAGTTGGGGTTCGTTTTGAATCAACGTGGACACTAAAGCGCAAAGATCCCTGCCGGGTTGGTTGTGCACGGTAATCCCCGCAGGTTTATCCACGGCCACCCAACCTTTTCCAACGGCAATCACCGGTATCTGTATCGATTCTCTTTCATTGGATTTCATCTGCACCTTAGGCTCATTATCGGATCTTTGTCCCCGTTATCTGTCCGACAACGTATGGTTTTACACCCGTTCACTCCGCCCCATATAACACTGTGTGGCATTTATTTTCTTTTATACAACAATGTGATCCAATTATTCAACTATTGAATAAAAACCGTGGGTCTTATTTAAATCGCCGTCTCCCTTTACATCGAGGCGACAAACATCGTGAAAATAAAGGACAAGGGTCGACCGGGACTGGAGGAGGAAGTGCAACAAATCAACCTCGTGGGAATTAGATTATAACACAATTCGCGTAAATAAAAAGGCAGGGCCGTATGTGCCCCGCCTGTATTAGCCCGATAGACTCTTTTTGCATAATCACATCTGAGGCTACCAAGCGTCATAAACTTATAGCTTCCCTAAATGCCGTTATTAGACTCGGTGCACATCATTTATTTTGCGTATTTGCAGGTGACCGATGGGTAAGATGCACGCACATCCGAGAAACCATACCCGTAAAATAATACGTAAAACGATCCTGTCAATCGTTCGGCTCGATGAGAGCGGTTCCTGGAAGTGTGTTTTTAAATAAATTCTGTAATACGGCCAATTAAAGACCCTTATCATTTTTAAAATAACACGCTGGTAAACCCTGAACGTTTTTTTTATGGTCCTATGATGTTGGTGGTGCTGTGGAAGGGGATATGGCAATGTTGGCGTCATAGGCGTTATTTTTCGTACTATCCAAATTAGCAGAGGACCACGGGTGAGCCCAAGGTACGATTTAATGTAAAGATAAAAGATAAGATCTAAGATTTGTTCTTTTCTGATTTAAACCGATTTTCTTTCTGATGTTCTTTCGGTGCGTATCAACGGTTCGTGGGGATATATTTAGAATTCCGGCTATCTTTTTTGTGGTATTGCCGTGCTTTATTATATTCGCTATCTGAGTTTCAGTGGGCGTTAGGTTTAAATGTTTCATCGACATTCTTCGAGTAAATGGATTTGCAATTTCTTTTAGATTAGATTCCATAATATCCAAAAACGCATTTTGTCGGTCATCCAATTTGGTTTTTCTCATTTTTGAAAAATAAGGTTCAATCAATTCCTTTACATTGGTCAATACACTATCCTCTATTTCTATTTTATCCGCTTTTCTTTTTTTCAACAAAACTTCCATTGCCGTGTTAAGCTCCTGGAGACTTTTTGTTTTCATTTCCAAATCTACTGCTTTTTTCTTCAGCTCATCGTGTGCTTTCTGCAAAGCCGTCTCTGCATCCTTTTGCTTGGTAATATCTTTAACAGCGGAAATAAAATATTTTGGCTCACCCGATATTTTTCGAACAAGAGATACCGTCAGATTGACCCAAACGCTGGAACCGTTTTTTTTGAAGTAACGTTTTTCCATGGAATAAGTTTGAATTTCACCGGATAGCAGCCGGCGGACATATTCTAAGTCGGCATCAAGATCGTCCTGGTGGGTAATCTCTTGGAAATTATGCGCCAACATTTCCTCAAGTTTATATCCAACCATATCACAAAAGTGCTGATTGACTCGAAGAAAACGTCCTTCCGTCGAAACGTGCGCAATACCGATGGCAGCTTGCTCGAAGGTGCTCCGAAATCGTTCCTCGTTTTCCTTCAGCACGTCCTCCATCCGCTTGCGTTTGGTGATGTCTTGAAATGTGCCGGAAATCCGAAGCGGCGCTTCTGTTTTATCCCATTCCACTTCACCTTTCGAATGGGCGAAACGTAGGGTCCCGTCCTTTTGGAAGAAACGAAATTCGATGTCGAAGGGTTTAAATCCCTTCAAGGCGTCCTCGATGGTTTTGATTACGAGTTTCTTGTCATCGGGATGAATATGTTTTCTGAACAGTTCGTGTGTAGCCTCGACCTCTCCCGGTTCATACCCATAAACACGGTACTGTTCATCAGACCAATAACCTTCACCCGTTTGAACATTTCTGTCCCAGCTTCCCACGCTCGCTATTTTCTGTGCCAAATTAAAACGAACTTTGTTTTCTTTCAGGGCCTTTTCTGCCTTTTTCCGTTTAGAGGCCTCTTTGTCTAACGTTTTAATCCTTTGCTCTAATTCTTCATAAGTTGGTTTTTTGGCCATAAGAAACACTCCGGTTGCAGATAAAAAAAATTGGTTCTTCTCCAATTTGGTTGGAAAAGAGGGTCCGAATATAAAGAATGAACCTTAAAACATGTACGTGTTCAGGGGGTGCGCTTCCCCGAGTAACGATATCTGCCCGCTCGTGCCTCGCTTGGCAGGCGGGTTGGCGGAGTGGCTTCGTTATTTCAATGGCTTAGCCGTGGGGAGACCGCGGCTCCAGCATACTTTTTGCGATTCTTTATATTCTGGATCAGGAGAATCCTGTCATTAAAGGCGTCATATTGTCAATATGACGGGCAGCATTTACTGCTTAACAGCAACCAAAACTATACCCAATTTTTTTTCCAACGCGTTGATTTGTTCAAGCTCTTTATCCTCAACTATCGCAGGATTAATGTCATAACATGAAAAGGCCAACAATGGCTTCCCGAGATCATTCTCTAGAGACTGAATGGCCTCCAGGCTTGAGCTTTCGATTTTGGAAAGGCTACACAACATGATAAACCTCCTTTTTTGAAACGATGGATGTGGACCCTCTGATACTATATGCCATCCACGGTTTAAATCAATGGTTTTAGGGGGGCGTCTTATATTTCAAGCACAGAATGGCAGATCGGGTTGAAGGTACCCGTGATATGCTTTGCATTTCTTTCGATACCGGCACTGCCGGCAAACATCAACGTGTTTGCGTGGATTTCCTTTTTTCGGACAGAGAATGTAGATTTCGTTTTTTTCACGCTTCATATTGTCCTGTTATTTTAGGGAACACCCCATAAATATCTTTGGAAAACAGTTTGGTAGAATTTCTTTCAAATGTTTTTTGAAACCATGTTACGAGACTTATTGGAACCTGTTTCAAGCGTTTTTTTCCATATCCCGAAGATGATCCTTTGCTTATTTAAAGGATCTCCTTAAAGTCTCTGACTTAAAAAAATCAACTTAAATGTGAAGAACGCCTTCAAGTCCAGGAAAGCTGACGAAAAGTATAGGCTGCTATTAGTATCGCCAGCAAAACCAAAATGATCCACTTGATGACGTGCTTAATTATAGGCGTTTTTTTTCTTTCGGTTTTCATCGGCAAGTTCATTGACGTAAAAACTTTAAGAGCACCGGATTAATGGATTTTCAAAAATCCCCGATAAACTGTTATTTAGGATAATCTTTGTGCCGGTAATTTTCAAGAAACTTTTAAAGCTCGAGATCAACCATGTCTTAACGACAAATGAGCATGGTTATTAACTATCACGAACATAAAATCATAGACGGCCCGGTTATTTCACACGACCTTACACATTGGATTCTGCAGCAGACCTGCCGCGAGGGTCACCTGGTTCAGTTGGTGTCTTTGGCAAGGGTGCTGAAGTTCGAAATCCCCTTAAAGAGACTTTCCGATCGTGGAAGGGATTGGGTCAGGGGGCTTTTGCATTTGGGACAGGACGGTTCGGCTTCCGGGTCCCCACGAAATACCACTGCCTTAAAGAGATGGTCGCAATCCCCGCATTTGTACTCAATGGTCGGCATTTTCTGAAACCTCTTTGATGGCGTCGAGAAAACGATGGCCATATCTCTCGAGCTTTACCTCCCCGATGCCGGTTACTTGAAGCATGGCCGTCCGACTCTTCGGTTTGAGAATGGCCATCTCCTTTAGCGTCTTATCATGGAATACCACATACGGCGGCAGTCCGAGCTTCCGGGCAATCTCGAGCCGCAGAAGCCGAAGTTTTTCAAAGAGCTGTCTCTCCCCCTCGTTTTCCAACCCCAAAACCTTTGAGGAAGAGGGTTTGACGGATCTTTTCGACTTAATCGGATGAGGATCTTTTCGAAGCTCTACCCCCTGCGTTCCTTTGAGAACCGGCCAGCTTTTTTCAGTCAGGCGGAAACCGGATATTTTCCCCATGTCCACTGTCAGGAGCCCGCCGGCCAAAAGCTGGCGAAAAACGGACCGCCATTCTGTTTGAGACAAATCATCTCCGACCCCGAACGTTTTGAGCCGATCATGCTTTAATTGGTGAACACGCTCAGTTCGGTTTCCCATCAGTACATCCGTCAGGTGTGCCGCACCAAAACGCTGACCGGTGCGGTAAACACAGGACAGGGCCTTCTGGGCCGCTATGGAGCCATCCCATATTTCTATCTCCTGACTGCAGGTATCACAATTGCCGCAGGCATCCGGGTATGCCTCTCCAAAATATCCGAGCAGGATCTGGCGTCGACATCCCGCTGATTCACAATAACCGAATAGCGCCTCCAGTTTCTGCTGCTGAATCCGCTTGAACGCTGCATCACCGTCTGAAGTTTCCAGAAGCCGCCGCATGGCAACGACATCGGCCAGGGAATAGACCATCCAGGCATCTGCCGGCTGTCCATCTCTGCCCGATCGCCCGGTTTCCTGGTAGTAGGACTCCATGCTGGAAGGCAGATCCAGGTGCGCTACAAAGCGAACACCGGGTTTGTCAATACCCATGCCAAAGGCAATGGTGGCAACGATGACAATATCGTCTTCCCTGAGAAACCGGTGCTGGTGTTGCTGCCGGTTCCGTGCATCCATGCCGGCGTGGTAAGGCAGTGCGTTCACCCCTTTTTCCTGAAGCCACCGGGCCATGTCATCCGACCGCTTCCGAGTACGCGTGTAAACGATGCCGGCTTCTGAAAAATGATCGTTTTGGATAAAGTCCAACAGCTGTTTCTTGCCGTTGGCTTTCAGTTTGACCTGGTAGTTAATGTTGGGGCGGTCAAAACTGGAGATAAACTGGGATGCATCTGCCAGATCCAGTTTATCAACGATGTCCTTGCGTGTCGTCGAATCGGCCGTTGCCGTGAGGGCGATTCGGGGAACGCCCGGAAACCTTTCCATCACTTCCACCAGCCTGAGATATTCCGGTCTGAAATCATGGCCCCACTGGGACACGCAGTGGGCCTCGTCAATGGCAAATAGGGCCACCGGGATTTTACCAATTTTTTTTTGGAACCGCTTCGTAAAAAGCCGTTCAGGAGCGACGTAGAGAATATCACACTGCCCGTTCAACACCCGAAATTCGACCTGCTTGAATTCCTCGATCGAAAGGCTGGAGTTTAAAAACGCCGCCCGAATACCGTTTTGCCTCAGCGCTTCAACCTGATCCTGCATCAAAGCGATCAGGGGTGACACCACCAGGCCCACGCCGTTCAGCATGATCGATGGGATCTGGTAGCATATCGATTTCCCGCTGCCGGTGGGCATCAGCACGAAAGCATCTTGGCCGGCCAGTAAAGTATCGATAACCTCTTGTTGATTTTCCCGAAATGACGGGTAGCCGTAATAGTGGGATAGAACTTGTTGCGCGGTTTTTTCCATAAAGCACCTGCCCCCGAAACCATTAGACGGCCATTTTTAATGCCAAAGCCGGCCTTCTAAGGCCCTATTCACCCCTTGTAATACCTAAGTTGAGCGATTGAAGATATGTGCTGAGATCTTGATGCAGAAAGATTTGCACAAACCGCAGGTGCCCCGCAGGAAATGCCCTTGGGGTGCATGCCCGGGATGTGTCGAGGATTTTTGCAAAGCCTTTATGCCCAAAAGATCAGTGCAGATCGAGTTGAAAATCGCTCAGTTTAGATAATACTATGTTTCTAATTAAAAATCAATTATTGGCCGGTTCCGACCACCGACCGTTCCAACTCGCAAACTTACTAATGAGCTCATAATTACTTAGATATACGGCCAAAAAGGTTTCTGACAGGATGAACTGGATTGACTTGTTTTTTTTCTCGGCTTCCACCTGCCCGCTATCGCGAGCTCAAGCGAGGCGGGCAGGGATGAAGCCGAAAAAACGCAATTCCGCTTCAAATGCTCTTATTGGTATGTACGTCCCGCAAATCGCATTTTTCTCGTTTTTTTCTCTTTTTCGGCAAATTTGGCACAGACTTTTCTGCCGTCCAATGTCACACCTTTAAGGGATTTGAGGACTTTATTTGCCACGTTTTTTTCAACATCAAAGAATGAAAACTCTCTGTTGAGATCGATCCGGCCGAGTTTTTTGGACGATATGCCCGATTTGTCGCAGACCAGACGGACGATGGCGCCTTCTTTGAGTTTGTCCAGACGGCCGACATTGATAAAAAATCGCTGGGTATTGCCTGCGAGGCGATGTTCGGCTTTATCTGCCTTTGTTTTGCGTTTTTTGATTTTCACGTTGATGTCTTCGGCTCCGCGGTAGTAATCGAGAAAGCGGTTGAACTCGGCCGAGACGAATCGACGGATCAATTCCTCCTTACTGAGAGCGGAAAGGGTTTCAAACACCGGTGGAAGGTAATTATCGATTTCTTTGTTGTTGACGTCCACGGAAACCATTCGTTCCACCATTGCGTAAAGCTGCTTCTCGCAAACGGCGCGGCCGCAGGGGATTTTTTTAACCTCGAACCGAATCCCGCTTTTAGATTCCAGTTCTTTAATCCGTCGGAATTCCCGGGTGTTTACCAATACGATGGAAACGCCGGATTTACCCGCCCGGGCCGTTCGACCGCTCCGATGGGTGTAACGGTCCGGTTCATCGGGGAGATTGTAATTGATAATGTGGGTGATGTCATCCACATCCAGACCCCGTGCGGCCACATCGGTGGCCACCAGCAGCTGGAGGGTCCGCTCCCTGAATTTTTTCATCACCTGGTCCCGTTGCATCTGGGACAGGTCACCGTGCAGCGCTTCGGCATTGTAACCGTCTTTCATCAGTTTGTCGGCCACTGTCTGGGTTTCCTTGCGCGTCCGGCAGAAAATAAGACCGAAAATATCGGGGATATAGTCGATCATCCGCTTGAGGGCCGCGTACCGATCTTTCTCTTTGACGACATAACAGGCGTGAGAGATGTTTTCAGCGGCTTTGTTGCGCGAGCCGACGGTGATAGTTACCGGACGGGTCATATAGGTGTCGGCGATTTTCGCCGCGGCCTTCGGCATGGTGGCTGAAAAAAGCCAGGTTCGTTTGTCGGCGGGGGTCCGTTTCAGAATGTCGTCGATATCTTCCTGAAATCCCATGTTGAGCATTTCATCGGCTTCATCCAGAACCGCATAGGCCACTGTTCCCAATTTGACGGCCTTTCGGTTGATCAGATCCAACAGCCGGCCGGGCGTGGCCACGATGATCTGAGCCCCTTTTTTTATCAGGGAGATCTGGTTCCGAATATCGGCCCCGCCGTAGACGGCGGCAATTCGTGCGTTCGGGGTATGCCGGGCAAACAGTTTCAGGTCGCCGGTGATTTGAAGGCAGAGCTCCCGCGTAGGGCAGAGGATCAGCCCCTGGGGACTTTTTGATTTAAAATCAATCAGTTGGATCATGGGCAGGCCGAAGGCGGCGGTTTTCCCCGTGCCGGTCTGGGCCAGGCCGATGACATCGGTGTCGCCTGTTAGC
>JAAXQD010000168.1 GCA_012974475.1 Desulfobacterales bacterium | reverse complement strand
GCGCTCCGGAATTTCAAACAAGAACTGGATGAAACGTCACCTTGGGTGGAACTGGTTTCAATATCCGATTTGCTTTAATCTTTCATTGCTGAAAATTCCATTGCGCCTTTTTAAGTCTGACCCTGAAGCCGATGAAAGTTTTAGGAAATTTGAGATGAAAGAAATGAAGGTCTTGCTGGCCGATGATGAAGATGAATTCGTAAAGACCCTTGCTGAGCGAATCGAAATGCGAGACCTAAAATCAGAGATTGCACTTGACGGGGAAAGCGCCCTTGAGATTATGGACGCAGCCCCCCGAATGCGGCAGGACTTTTTGTTTGGGGCCCGGAGTTATTATGTGTGGAGAAGAGAATTGATGAAGCGGATCATTTCATTCAAAACCACTTTGCGGGCCTGGACGTGGGGAACATGCCCGCATGCGGGCAGCAGCTTTGCTTCCACCGGACCGGAAACCCCTGCGGCAATACCCCGGAGCTGGGCCGCCGTACCGTACGGGTCGTTTTCCCCCTGAAGCGCCAGCAGAGGGCATGTGACTTTGGGAAGATAGGCTTCGATGTTCCAGTCGAAAAAATCAGGCGACAGCCAGCGGTCGGCCCAGCGTCGAAAAACGTTTTCCGTGTTTTCGCCGTGGTAACGGGCCAGCCGGGTTTTCAGGTCGCCGGTCTCATAGGCTTCGATCGCATTGCGAATGCCGGCGAGGGTCACCATTTCGACAAAAATATGAGCCGCCTCGGTGATGACCCCGCATACCCGACTGCTGTTGCCCGCCGCGGCAATCAAGCTAATGGTGCCGCCGTCGCTGTGCCCGATCAGAACAGCATGCTCAAGATCGCAGTTTTTCAGCAGGCCGGGCAGGAAAACCTTGGATTCTTTGCGAAGATAATCAAGGGGCCAGGGGCCGCCGTAGGAATCCGATCCGCCGTATCCCTTGCGATCATACACAAGCCCGGTACACCCGGTGGCCGTACAAACGGCCTCTGGAAAATCCCGCCAGAGTTCGATACACCCCAGTCCTTCATGCAGAAATACCAGCGTCGGTTTTTTAAGTGATTGCCCGGGGACCCCGGGTTCAATGCGCTTGACCCTGAGGCGGCACCCGGCAACTTGTACGTGGAATATGCGCTGCGAAATGTCTGTGGAGGTTTGATTCATGGGTGTCAGGATAGAACAATCTGCTCCCAATTGTCAATTCCCCGACAACACAATCTTTTGTCTAAATTGGATGGATCTCAAACCGGTTTGGGCAACAGCCCGTCAAGGGTTAACTACGTTTCCAAACTCCATTTTGGAACCCCAACTTTCCAAATTGGACATAAATCTATCTCAAATCGGGCTTCGTTGACCGGCAAATGGCTGAAAAACATGGGTTTGCTTGAATATTTAAGAGTTTAACGGAGTTGGCATAGTTTTTGAAGTTATTTCCAGGACCGGTTGTAGTCCAACCACTAAAAAAACCACATAGAAAGGAGTTTTACATGAGTTCGACACCAGAAACACTAGAAGGTGTGGCGGTCGTTTCTCCGCAGGACGCTCTCAAAATCCAGTCCGAGGGGGGCATGCTCATCGCTGCCTTCACTCACATGACCGACTGGTGCATGAGACGCGCCGCCGGATCCGTCCACATCACCATGGATGTCCCCAAAGATCACAAACGGCCCGATTTCGATCTGGCCCAGGCCGAGTTCGACGTCGAAGCCCTTCCCGAAGACAAAGACACCCCGATGGTCTTCTATTGCGCTGACAATAAATGATGGAAATCCTATCACGCCGCCAGGCTGGCGGTAATCCAAGGCTACACTAAAGTCCACTGGATGCGGGTCGGGACAAAAGGCTGGATGGACGCTTTTTTCTCCATTGATACCGATTCCAAACTTCTTCAAAACATCATGTTCGCCAACCAAAACAACCCTGCTGCATGGAGCATCGGAATTGACCAGGCCAAGGCCCTGAGAAATCCGGTCCTGGTTGACTTCCGGTCAGCCGATAAATTCGAGAAAGGGCACGTGGAAAATGCCATCAACATTCCCTACGAGGAATTGTGGACCTTTGCCAACCTTGAAAAGCTGAACAAAAGCAAAGAGCTTGTCATTATTCACGATGATCCGGTAGTTGCGGGCGTTTTGGCCCTTTCCTTCCGGCTTCTCGACTACCGGACCTACATTCTAATCTAAAAAGCAATATCCATTTAGAAAACAACCTCATCCCCGCCTATGGCGGGGATGTTTTGTCTCATCCTGACACCCTTCGTTTGATCTCAATTCTCAACATAACTCCAACTTAAAAACTGGATCAATTTTGGTGTCAGGTCACATGGCTATGTGCACATGAGACCATTATTAATTTCTTTATCTTGGTCTTTTGATCGAGATGAAGCGATTTGTGTAAATTGACATTCACCCTTTAATCTTATATGCTTTTGATATATTTTATATTTAAGAATCTATCAGGAGGTTTCTCGAAAAAAAAATAAGGAATAAAGATGTCAAAACAATACCCGGAATGCCCATTGTATAATCACGTTAACTGTAGAGAGATTGATAACCGGAAAGTCTGTGCTATTGTGCGTGAAGATAATATTTGTCTTAAAAAGCTGCATAAAAATGTAAAAAAAGCCAAAGAATAGGGATTCTTTTAAACTGTTCGGAGAGGATATCGTGCATAGGATTAAAACAGTTCTCATTGTACTTGCAATTATGTTGATAGCTTTAACATCTCTTCAGGGTATTGTAATAGCGGCACAGGTTCAGAAAGTTCATAAAACTTCAAAGTCCAAAGCCATGGCGGGATCGATAAAGAAAAGGCCATTCAGATAAAAAATGGAATGGAAGCAAGAAGAATAAATGTGTGATTTGAAAGTTTGAAGAGTTGATAATTGGTCGAAAATTAACAATTTTAAGTAATTCACTTGATTTTTTTCAAAAAGATGTTATTGTTGGGACAATCATCAAAGGTCTGCCCTTAATTGGCGGACCGGTTTCGTTCTGAAGGAAAGATTTTTTTTGTCAGAGTGGCAACCTGCAGTCTGGAACTATGAGAATTTTTTTGAAAGGAGGGTGTCACTATGACCGATGGAATTGTAAAATGGTTTAATAGCGGTAAAGGCTATGGCTTTATTGAGCAGGACGATGGTCCGGATGTATTTGTTCATCATTCAGGAATTAATGCAACTGGTTTCAAATCGCTCGATGAAGGTGACCGGGTTACCTTTGACATAGAGCAGGGGCCAAAAGGGCCGGCTGCAACTAATGTAACCTTGCTGTAACCTACCATTTTTAGGATAAAAAAGGGCATTCTCCAAAATATGAGGGATTGCCTTTTTTTTTGTACAGGGAATTGTTGTTTATTGAGAAAGGCTTGATTACAAAGAAAGAGTTCTTTAAAATGCTGAAAAGGATGTAGATGGATTATCATAGGTTATCCGTAGATTTTTACAACGTTATGTCCCTTCGCTGTGACCAAAAAAATTGGAGAATATTTCACAAAACTTGAATGCGGATTAGACGGAATTATGGGAATTAAAACCTTTCCTAAAAGATAGATGCTCACAAGATCGATGAATGATTTAAATAAATATTCTGGCAAACTCGGGGAGAGGGTCAATGGGCAATAACCGTTTAGTTTATTCAACAGAATCAGGCCGAATTTGCCCTTCATGCGGACATCCAGCTGCGAAATGCACCTGCAAAAAGAAAAAAACCGTCAAGAAACAATCCATACATCCCAATGATGGAATTGTAAGAATCAGGAGGGAGGTCAAAGGCCGGAAGGGGAAAACGGTAACGGCAGTTTTCGGTCTCCCACTTAATGATAAAAAACTTCAGCAATTTGCCAAAACATTGAAACGTCTTTGTGGTTCTGGCGGTTCAGTGAAGGATGGCGTAATCATTATCCAAGGAGGTCACAGAGAGACGCTTCTGAAAGAGATCAAAAAACAGGGATATACCGTAAAACTTTCTGGCGGTTAAGTTTCAGGAAATCTCGAAGGGATAAACCAGAAGCAGGTCTAATCGCAAATAAATTGTTTAATCCCGGGAAACCAATATCGATCGGAGCAATGAGCATCCACCAAAGAACCATTTTTTCCCCAAAATCCTCCCCTCCCCTAAAAAAATTTGCGACAAAAAAATAAAAGAATAATTTTAAAGCAAATTAAGGATGCAGATTTCCCAGATCGATTCATATCAGAGCTTGCAGGTTGCTCAACCAGAGGTGAGAAATGTCATTATGGTAAGCTTTGATCCTGACAGGCTCTTTCTCAATTATTCTGAGTGCAAAACAATATTGGAAGGAGACTAACTTGGCAAAAAAGAAGCGATATTATGCAGTAGTTAAGGGACGCAATCCAGGCATTTACACTGAATGGAAAGGACATAATGGTGCTCAGGCTCAAATCATGAGGTTTTCGGGGTCTGTTTATAAAGGATTTGAGACCGAAGGAGAGGCCAAGAAATTTATGAAACAGCCAATAAACGAGCAACCTGACACCCAAGAAACAGAAATAAAGGGGTTAAAAGAAGGGGAAATAATAATCTATACCGATGGGGCTTGCATTAATAATCCTGGGCCTGGTGGTTATGGTGTTGTAATTAAGAACGGAAAGAAAACTGAGGAGCTATCTGGCGGTTACCGAATGACAACAAACAACCGTATGGAATTGATGGCTTGTATTGTCGGACTAAGTGCACTGAAGAAACCATCCTCATCCGTTATCCTCTTCAGCGATTCAAAATACGTTGTCGATGGGATCTCCAAAGGCTGGGCCAAAGGATGGCAGTCGAATGGCTGGATGAGAACTAAAACAGTATCCGCTATCAATCCTGATTTGTGGGAACAGTTGCTGGAGCTTTGTGGTAAACATGATGTGCGCTTCCAATGGGTTAGGGGGCATGCTGGAAATAAGGGGAACGAAAGGTGCGATGAGTTGGCTACAAAGGCGGCTCTGGGGAGCACATTGTTAAAAGATGATGTCTATGAAGGGAATAATAACTAAAGAGTTTCTATCAGGGGGGGAACATTTTTGAGACATATAAATAGTATCACAGGCTATTGACATTAAATAACATTTCCTATTGGCAATGGGGATTCAGGAGATGGAGGTTCAGGAGATGGGTATCCAGTCTGTATTATTTCGACTTCGGCATCAAAGTTAAAGCCTCTTTGAAACACCAACTCCTCTGTTGTGTAAATTGTCATATACCCATCGGGATTACTATTGGGTGCAACAGATTCTAGTACTGCATTTTGAAATAAAAAGCCTTGACCAACTGCCATCAGTACATTGGCCGGTTGTCCAGGTCCACCACCTATGAACTTTTCTTTCCGGAATTTGGTTGTCAAATCATTTTGACTGCTCCCTATATTTGCCTGAACTGAAGTACCAAAAAACAACAGCGAGATACAAACGAAGCATATCAATTTTATTTTATTCATATATTGCCCTTTTTCGCCGATTTGAGATTAAAATCCCTAGCATCATTTAAAAAATATCCAACATCTTATAAACAGTTCTTTTCTCACCACTCTTCTTTCAGTTAAATCCTTGAGCGGTTTAGGGTCATTTAAATGAGAATAAGCGATGACCGAAACATCTTTAGCACTCCACTGATTCATAAGAATTAACCTTTTGAAGATTTTCTGATGAAAAGACACCCGCACCCAAAAATCCTAATTGTTAAAATAATGTAACGCAAAAATCGTGCAAGGTTTAACATTTTATTTTAAAAATAGAATAATATATAAATGTCAAGCAGTTGGCTTATATTGACGAATTGTATCGCAAAAGTATTTGACAATATTTGACAACAATCTTGCCCTTTTTTGACTGTTTCTACAATATGTTGGGT
>JAAXQD010000042.1 GCA_012974475.1 Desulfobacterales bacterium | reverse complement strand
CAGCAGCCACATCGCCACTCTCGTTTCAAAGGAGTTCAATATCGATTCCCATCGAATGTTTTGGGTAGAGTATTATCCGGAACACCAATATGGGGTCGATCCGTTACATGATATCCCCGAAAAATTTGATGCCGTTGAATTCGAATGGCATGGGGACAAGGCGATTCAACCCAAATGGCGTGAATTAAAAGCACCGCTTTTGGATGAAGTCGAAAATTTGATTCGCGATGGATAAAAATACGACGTGTCAATGTTGATATAAATTAAGGCCAATCTCCTTCGGAGGCAATCAGAGCCGGGCACTTTGAGCCCGGATCTATATTTTTTAAGCGCTTATTTTTACATACAAAATTCCTTGTTCCACATTCACCATTCATATTGCTCTGCAGCATATTTGCGGCGGGGATAAAATTTTGGCAGTCCCATTTTTTAGGGTAAAGGCAAACTAAAAAAGAGGCAACCATGGCTTTCAGCTTGGCGCTCATCATTATTTTGGGGTTAGTCGCTGATTATCTGTTTAAACGCCTGCAATTGCCCGGTCTGATCGGCATGCTCATCGTCGGGGTTCTGGTCGGCCCTTATGTATTGAATTTTATGTCTCCTGAAATGATGGGAGTTTCAGGAGATTTCAGAAAAATAGCCTTGATCGTGATTCTGCTTCGGGCCGGATTTGAACTCCGCCGGGATGCCTTGAGACGGGTCGGACGCGCTGCGGTTATCATGAGCGCTGTGCCGGCTGTTTTTGAAATCGGCGGGGTGATGCTTGTGGCGCCAAGGCTACTAAATATAACCTATCTCGAGGCCGCCATTCTGGGTTCCATCTTGGCTGCGGTCTCTCCGGCTGTTGTCGTTCCTCTGATGATCGACTTTATGGATCGAGGGCGGGGGTCTAAAAAGGGAATCCCCACCCTGATCCTGGGTGCTTCTTCGTTGGATGATGTTTTTGTTATCGTTCTGTTTACCGTATTTTTAGGCATGTACGGTGGAGATCAGGGCAATATTTTTATTCAGCTGGCTGAAATTCCGATTTCCATCACACTGGGGATTATCGTAGGAATCATTCCCGGATATTTTTTGTACCGTCTTTTTACCAAATATGACTGGCGTCCCCCTAAACGGACGATGATGGTCATGGGGGTGGCCATACTTCTTACCTGGATGGAATCGGTTTGCGAAGCGTATGTGCCTGTGGCAAGCCTTCTGGGCGTTATGGCCATCGGGTTTGTCATTTTGGAAAAATCAGAGCCCATCGCACATATTATTTCTCAGAAACTAAAGAAACTGTGGATATTTGCAGAGCTTTTGCTGTTTGTTCTGGTGGGGGCCCAGGTGAACATTCATGTGGCCTGGAAAGCAGGATTGGCCGGAACCCTGGTTATTTTCATCGGTCTTATCTTTAGAAGTGTCGGCACGTATGTGTCACTCATTGGGACGCCTTTTGATTGGAAAGAAAGGCTCTTTTGCGTGGTGGCGTACATTCCCAAAGCCACTGTCCAGGCTGCCATTGGGGCGGTTCCCCTTGCGGCCGGCGTTGCTTCGGGAGAGGTAATTCTGGCTGTCGCGGTTTTGTCCATTCTCCTAACGGCGCCCATTGGGGCCATCGGCATTATGATTTTTGGTGAAAAAGTTCTAGATTACGGCGAACTTTCCATGTACCGGTTTAAAGAGTTGCGGGAGAAGCTGGCGCTTCCCCATGTGGGTGAAAGGGTCAGAAGCAAAGTCTCCGGATCTATATGGAAGGTGATCGAGCAAAAAGAAGTGTGGCTGAAGGACCCCGCAAAAGCAGGCAGCTCCGAAGGTGCTTTGGGTTTGCTTCCGGCCATTTATTTGCGGTACTGGAGAGAAAGCAAGAATACGGGAGCGGGCAAAGGTAAAACGCTGTCGTATCATTACACCCAGGAAGACGGCCTCAAACAGCTTGAAATTTTTAACGCATCACCGCTTGAAACACTGGATCCCCAAATGATCAGATATCGCTCACAAAAGACTTTTTACGAGTTTGTCAGTATTGATATTCCAATCTAAAAAATAAACTGGATGAGTTGGGAGGATATTATGGCGTGCAAAGTGATTCGAACGGATCGAGCGCCGGCGGCCATCGGGCCGTATTCTCAGGGGATCGCTGTGGCGCCCTGGCTTTTTGTAAGCGGGCAGCTTGGCATGGAACCTGAGACCGGAGAACTGATCAGTCCTGATTTTGTTCCCCAGGCCAGACAGGCTCTGGAGAACCTGCGACAGGTGGTACTGGCCGCAGGATACGATCTTGACCATGTCGTTGCCGTAGATGTTTTTGTTATTGATTTGAACAATTTTGGTGATTTCAACGAAATATACACCGAATATTTTTCAACGCATCGCCCGGCCAGGGCCGTGGTGGAGGTCAGTGCGCTGCCCAAAGGCGCCTGCATAGAAATCAAGTGCATTGCATGCTACAAGCCGGGAACGTCGAGCACTTGAGTTTCATGTCCGGTTTTACCCAGAAAACGTTTGATATTATCCCGAGAAATAACCAGGGTGCTGGTGTTAACAAGGGGATGGAACTGAAAAGCGTCTGACTCCCATAAAGCGGTGTCTATGATTATCTCCACCGCTTTATCCATATCGTTTGCAGCCGCAAAAATGGAGACGGATCCGGGGTCCACACCCAGATGTTTTTTCAAGCGTTCCGGAGAGCCAAACCGCAATTTGCTGCTGTTAAGAATTGCCGGCAGCGCTTTTAAATTGACCCGTTTTTCACCTCTGACAATAATCAGAAAGTGTCTTAATCCTTTTGTGTCGCGCAAAAAAAGACTTTTTGTCTTTGCCGCCGGCAGTGGCGGAACCAGTCGATGGACGTCCTCGACCGTAAAAACCGGGGGATGATCATGACGTTCGTATTCTATCCGGTGGTCGGCTAAAAATTTATAAATGTCGGTCATATCACTTTGCCTCCTGTTGATTTAATTCCTTGGTTCCAAAATATTAGCTTAATATTCTTATTGAATTTTAAATAGTTATCGTGGCATGATACGTGTGCTTCCCATAAATTTGATCCGATATAAGGAAGCGTTATTTAAAAAGCGCTATAGCACAAAACGCCGGCCAATTCATCCAAAAAATGGGAGATGAACCCCAATGAACGGACAACACCCAGAGACCATTATAAAGGAAGCCATTGCCCTTGCAGAAACCTGGCAGAATCGTGCCAATAGGTTGTTGACTTCAGAGGAAAAGGGGATCGCCGAACAAATGATGCGTCTGTTGACCCATCCCATGGACAAGGTGATTCTTACAAAAATGATCGATCAAAGTTTTAGGGCCCATAACCCGGCGCGTGTTGCGGATCAGATCAACAGTCTGCTTAGAAAATATGGTGTGCCCGATTTTTTTTCATCCGTGGACAAGCTGCTGGTACAAATGTTTCTCGGCTTGGGTCGGTATATCCCCAGTATTTCAATCCCAAAAATGATCGACAAAATGCGTCACGACAGCAGCCGCGCCATTATTCCGGGTGAAGCGGACGAGTTGAATGCACACTTGCAGAAAAGGAAAAAGCAAGGGGTTCAGATGAACATCAATCATCTGGGAGAAGCCCTCCTTGGGGAGACCGAAACGCTTCTTCGTCTCGATACATACATTAACGATTTGAAAAATCCCGAGATTGAGTGTATTTCCATCAAAATTTCCACCATCTACTCCCAAATCGAACCCTTGGCGTTTGAGCATACGATCCAAATCCTGAAAGACCGTCTTACCCGGCTTTACCAGGTGGCCAGGGATAATGTTTACATCCGAAATGACAAGACCACGGCTCCCAAATTGGTTGCCCTCGATATGGAAGAATACCGGGACCTGGAGATTACCGTTACAGCGTTTAAAAGGACCCTGGAGCAAGATGTATTTAAAGATTATTCTGCAGGTATTGCTTTACAGGCCTATTTGCCGGACGCGTATTCCGTACAGCAAGAACTTACGGCCTGGGCCAAACAACGGGTGGCAAATGGCGGCAGTCCCATTAGAATCCGCATCGTCAAAGGGGCCAACATGGAGATGGAAAAGCTGGAGTCGGCCATCCGGAACTGGCCTCTGGCGCCATATGATAACAAGCTGTCTGTGGATGCCAATTACAAGCGAATGATCGATTTCGGTATGGCGCCGGAGAATATCCATGCGGTTCATTTGGGCATTGCATCCCACAATTTGTTTGAACTGGCCTATGCGTATCAGATGGCCCGACAAAATCGAGTTACCGATTATTTTTCCTTTGAGATGCTGGAGGGAATGGCCGATCATGTTCGGCGGGCCATTCATGAAATGGCCGGTGATATGATGCTTTACGCTCCGGTTGCTACCAAAGCGCAATTCATCAATGCCATTGCCTATCTCATCCGTCGGCTGGACGAAAATACCGATGCGGAAAATTTTCTGCGGTATTCGTTTAGTCTCAAAACAGATTCCAACGCTTGGGAATTTCTAAAAGAACAGTTTATTGATTCGTATCATTACAAGGAGCGAGCCGGCAAGACGCCGAACCGCATCCAGAATCGGGAACATGAATCGTTCCCCGAAACAATGGGAACGCTCCACGAAAAAGAATTCAACAACGAACCGGATACAGACTGGTCGCTGGCTGCAAATCGCAGATGGGCCCAAGCTGTCCGGGGAAGATGGAAAAAATCTTCGTCTGATCCGTTGGAAAAGATTCCCCTGGTGGTGGCCGGAAAGGAAATTTTTGCGAATCGGCCGATCAAAGAATCTATGGATCGTTCCCAGCTGCCGGAAGAAATCCGTGTGGCCGCATATGCCGAGGCCGTTGATGAGGATGTGAACCGGGCTCTGGCTACGGGCAGGAACGATCCGGACGAGTGGCGCTTAAAAAGTATGGCCCAACGCCATGCTATCCTTACGCAGGTGGCCATGGAAATTCGCAAGGCCAGGGGGGACCTGATCGGTGCTGCGGCTGCCGATACCGGGAAGATTTTTACCGAAGCCGACGCCGAAGTCTCGGAAGCCGTGGACTTTGCCGAATATTATCCTTTTTCCGCAAAGGCCTTTACGGATCTGAAAAATGTTCAATGCTGCGGCAAGGGATTGGGGCTGGTCATTTCTCCGTGGAATTTTCCCATCGCGATCCCCTGTGGGGGCATCGTGGCTGCACTGGCTGTCGGCAACACGGTGATATTCAAACCGTCATCGGCGGCAGTTCTGACCGCATGGCAGTTGTGCCAATGTTTTTGGAACGGCGGCGTCTCCAAAAATGTTCTGCAGTTTCTGCCGTGTTCCGGTTCGACATCCGGTGCAAAACTCGCTGAACATCCTGATGTGGATTTTATTATTATGACCGGCGGGACCGATACCGGGATGACTATTTTAAAACAAAGACCGGGGGTTTTTCTAACGGCGGAAACCGGCGGCAAAAACGCGACCCTCGTGACCGCCATGGCCGATAGAAGCCAGGCCGTGAAACATGTGGTTCACTCGGCCTTTAGCAACTGCGGCCAGAAATGTTCGGCCACGTCATTGCTGATCCTGGAGCGGGAAGTGTATGAAGACGAATCGTTTAAACGACAACTGGTCGATGCCGCCCGCAGCTATGCCGTAGGTCCTTGCTGGGATTTTGAAAACAGAATGGGGCCCCTGATTCAGCCGCCGTCAGGGGATTTGAAACGAGCGATGACACAATTGGAGGCCGGTGAATCCTGGTCGTTAAAACCGGAAAATGTTCAGGGCAATCCCTTTCTGTGGACACCCGGCATCAAATGGGGGGTGCGGCAGGGAAGCTTTACGCACCTCACCGAGTTTTTCGGCCCCCTCCTCGGTGTTATATGCGCCGAAAATTTGGATCATGCCATTGAGATGGTCAACCAGACCGCTTACGGGTTGACTTCGGGGCTGGAGAGCCTGGACCGTCGGGAGCAGGAATACTGGAAAGACCGCATAAAAGCAGGGAATCTGTACATCAATCGAGAAACCACCGGCGCCATTGTTCTGCGCCAGCCTTTTGGCGGTATGGGCAAATCGGCGCTTGGATCGGGTATCAAGGCCGGCGGTCCGAACTATGTCTCCCAATTTATGAATTTTGAAGATGTTGGATTTCCTCCGGCAGGCGCGATTCAAAACGATCATCGCGTATTACGGGTGGCTCAGGAATGGAAGGTGAAACTGGATTGGGACCAGTTGGGTGAATTTAAGACCGATTTGAGCCGGACCATCCGGTCCGTAAAAAGTTATCTATATCATTGGGAGCAGGAATTCTCCCGGGAAAAGGATTACTTTCGTCTGAGAGGTCAGGACAACACCTTCCGATATCTTCCGGTGGGTACGGTGGCCATCCGTGTTCATCCCGACGACAGTCTGTTTGACGTTTTGGCAAGAATCGCTGCGGTGCAGATATCAGGGTGTGAACTTTTGATCAGTCTTCCCCGGGGCTTGAACAACTCGGTTACAGCGTTTCTTTACGGTAAACAGGGCAAACGGTTTGTCGGTGATGCTCCGATGACCGATCAAACCGACAAGGATCTTATGGCGATGATGCCCGAGATCCAGCGTATCCGTTATGCGGCGCCGGATCGGGTGCCGGATGAAGTATTTCAGGTCGCAGCAGAGACGGGCTTTTATATTTCCCGAACAAAGGTTTCGATGGAAGGAAGAATAGAACTGTTGCAGTATTTTCAGGAACAAAGTATCTGTTCCAATTATCATCGATACGGCAATCTCGGCGAACGTACCCTTTGATAAACGAAATGGAGCCAAGACGTGAACGGGCGGACTTTTTTCAAGAGAGGAGATCCTGATGTTCTACAAGCGCGTTAACAGCGGTTATAAACAGGCCCTGAAAGGGGTAGATCTTAAGACTTTAGTATATGGCGACAAGACCCTTTGCACCGAATTCCGGCTGGAGATGGGGAGCAAGTTGCCCAGACATCGTCATCCCCACGAGCAGACGGGTTACCTGGTCTCGGGTCGAATTCGACTTTCAATCGGCCAGGAGATGTTTGAAGTCGCGCCGGGAGACAGTTGGTGTATACCCGCTAATGTTGAGCATGGTGCGGAAATTCTGATGGATTCGGTGGCCGTAGAAGTCTTTTCACCTGTGCGAGAGGAATATTTGCCGGAAAACCTAGTTTAAAACCCAAATTTTCTGGAACCTTGCCCGAGTCGGAAAAAACAGACCCAGCGGTTGCAGCGTTAAAGACCGCAGGGTATATATTCACGTAAGGCAGGGGATCGGAAGGGTCTGGTGCGTCATATGAAAGATATTGAAATTATAACACTTGAAGATTACAGCGATATAAGAGGCGCATTGTTTAGCGTTTCTGAAGCGGATATCGGTTTTTTAGATAAAATACAAAACATCCATTTTGGAAAAATTCATTCAAATTCAATTCGTGGAAATCATTTTCATGGTCAAAGGAAAGAAATTTTAATCATCGCGTATTCAGATACATGGACATTGGCCTGGGCAAAAAAAGATTCCTCCGAAACCACAGAAAAAAAATTCAAGGGTTCCGGAGCCGTATTGATCAAGATAAATTCAGAAATCGCACACACAGTTAAAAATGACGGCAAAAAAGATTTGGAAATCATTTCATTGTCAAACAGGATATTTTCTAAAGAGAATCCAGATACATTTCCCAAGATCCTGATGGAGTAGTTCATCTATTATAAAACAAAGAAAATGAATATGGACTCATTCCATTGAATAAAAAATTCAAAACCGAAGACACTAATGAATGAGTATTCATTCATAAATATCTTTCATTTTTTCATAAAATATTCGGGTTCGGGAGGTCCGTTATTCGTACCAAAGAAAAAATAAATAACAAATATGACCGCATCCTTGAAGCAGCGGTCAAAGTATTCGCGGAGCAAGGCTTTTTCCAGTCAACAGTTTCGCAGATTGCCAGGGAAGCCGGGGTCGCTGACGGCACGATCTATCTTTATTTCAAAAACAAAGATGATATTCTGGTTCAGTTTTTCAGCTATAAAACCAGACAGGTTTTTGCTCGCTTCAGAGAGGAAGTTGACAGAGCCGACAATGCCGTTGATAAACTTCGCAATCTTATTCGTCGACATCTCGAGGAATTTCAGAATGACAGGAATATGGCAATAGTCTATCGGGCTGAAACCCATCAGCACAGCCGCCTGGTCGAAGCGCAGATAAAAGAGATGTCCAAGATGTATCTTGATATTGTTTCAGAAATTGTCGAGGAGGGCCAGGAAAAAGGGTTAATCCGGAAAGATTTATACCTGAGCCTTGTTAAGCGTTTTATACTGGGTGGCGTTGATGAGGTCATTAATACCTGGATCCATGCGGATGGAAAATACGACCTTGTTACCATGGCAGATCCACTGGTAGACCTTTTTATAAGGGGCATCGGGGTATAAAGATGCCGGCGGCGTTTTACAGCGTTATTAACCTCAATCAGATCGAGTTGACCCTATAATTGCATAAATAACATGGCAAAATGAGCTTAATGATTATGATGGTCAGCATTTCCAGACGGTTTCTCTGCTTTGATGGGATTTACTCCAAGTGACATCATGAAAATAGTGAAAACAGCCATGTTATTTACCCAAAGGGAAAGCCGATGGCGCTGCAACTCCTTCGTTGTGAAGGGTTTGCGGTAAAATACTACAGCTTCACCCTTTACGCCTTGGATTTGCAGCACCCTCGACTTTTGCAACATTAGGGTTAATATAAAAAACAAAAAGGAGAGATTGGAAAATGGCACAATATATTGCAGATAGAAGGGATGTAGATTTTGTCCTTCACGAACAGATGCAGGTTGAAAATATGAGCCAACATGAAACCTTTGCTGAGTTTAATAAAAAAACGGTGGATATGATTGTATCCGAAGCTCGAAACCTTGCGATTAAAGAGATTCTTCCCACCCAAACATTGGGTGACCGGGAAGGATGCAAGTTTGACAACGGCAAGGTGACGGTCCCTAAGTCTTTTCACCGAGCTTATGAACTCTTAAAGGAAGGTGAATGGGGGGCCATGACTGAAGACCCCGAGTGGGGGGGGCAGGGAATGCCGACCACCGTTGCGTTGGCGGTCAGTGACTATCTCGTGGGTGCGAACTATGCGTTTATGATATATCAGGGGCTGACCCACGGTGCAGGAAAACTTGTTGAAGCCTTTGGGACCGACAAACAGAAACAGCTCTTTCTTAAAAAGATGTACACCGGTGAATGGACAGGTACGATGCTGCTTACGGAACCTGAAGCAGGATCGGATGTGGGGGCCCTCACAACTTCTGCGGTCAAGAATGATGACGGGACATATTCCATTACCGGGAATAAGATCTTCATTTCCGGAGGGGAACACGATCTGTCCGAAAATATCGTTCATCCTGTTTTGGCCCGTATCGAGGGCGCCCCTGAAGGGACCAAGGGTATTTCACTCTTCCTTGTCCCCAAAATTTGGGTGAACGATGACGGGAGTCTGGGTGAGTTCAATGACGTGGTCTGTACCGGCATCGAAGAGAAAATGGGGATCCACGGCAATGTAACCTGCTCCCTGACGCTTGGCGGCAAGGGCAAATGCAGAGGGACCCTGCTGGGCGAGGAGAACAAAGGCATGCGGGCTATGTTTTTGATGATGAATGAAGCGCGCCTCCTTGTCGGTCTTCAAGGTTTCGGTTGTGCCTCGTCAGCTTACATGTATGCCGTTGATTACGCCCGGCAGCGGATACAGGGGAAAAATCTTCTGCAGATACTCGATAAGAATGCGCCATCGGTTCCGATCATACAGCATCCGGATATACGGCGCCAGTTGATGACCATGAAGGTGTATGTTGAAGGGATACGAAGTCTTCTTTATTATGTCGGATTGTGTGAAGATCGGATGAAAATTGCGGAAGACATGGAAGAAAAAACCAAACATCAAGGCCTCGTCGATGTCCTCATACCGATTGCCAAAGGTTATGTCACCGACCGGTGCTTCGAGGTTTGCAGCCACGGTATCCAGGTTTACGGCGGTTATGGATATATTCAGGAATATCCCATGGAACAACTCCTCCGGGATTGTCGAATAACGATGATCTATGAAGGTACAAACGGGATTCAGGCCATGGATCTTCTGGGAAGAAAGCTGGGATTGAATAAAGGAAAACCGGTCATGGATCTTTTGGGTGAGATTCAAAAAACCATTGCAAAGGCAAAAGAGACCGCTGGACTGGAAGACTTTGCAGCCAGGTTGGAAGGAGCGGTCAATAAGTTGGGTGAGGTTGCACTGCATATGGGAACAACGGCCATGTCCTCCAAAGTGATGAATGCTTTCGCCTTTGCATATCCTTTCATGGAAGTATGCGGTGATGTAATCATGTCGTGGATGCTTCTGTGGCGGGCAACGATTGCTGCCGTAAAACTGGAAAAGGGCGCCAAGAGAAAGGATGTCCCCTTCTACGAGGGCCAGATTAAAAGTGCCGAATTTTTCATCTATACCATCCTTCCGATTACTTTTGGAAAGATGAAAGCCATTCTATCGACCAACGGTGCTGCTGTGGAGATGGATGAAAAATCATTTGGCGGATAAATTTTTCTGCATATAAAAAATTGTACCCTTTGATACCCTGTCGCTTTCGGCGGGGAGCTTCATTTCAAATGGTTGTCGTTCATGGGGCCTTCGGTTTAAACGTCTCTTTGGTAAACATCGTACACACAAGGGATACCATGGAAGCGCCGAGGAGAATAAAAATGAGCATCGAGTAGGCTTCAAGGGTATATTCCCCGGTGTTTGACTTGGGATAAGCATCTAAAACCCGTCCCAAAAGCGGCATAAAGACGGCACCCCCCAGGAAAGGGAAGAGATTGACCAAGCCGGTTGAGGTCCCGGCAATCTCTGTGGGAAAAAGCTCTTTAATAATGGTGAACCCCAATACCACAACCGATGAAGCAGATATGGAGAAAACAAAAAATAGAATATACAGAGTGATTCGTGGAAGGCCGCTGGGGTAAATGCTCAGAAATGCGAGCTCGATGACCAGCACGATGTTGCATAAAATAAAAGGTTTTTTTCGACTTTTCATTAACTTGTCCGATAAAAATCCAAGGGGGGGGCTTCCGATGATCATGCCCCATGCAATCATGCTGAGAACCGTGCCGGCTTCCGCCCGGGTCATGCCGTAGACATGCATCAGATACGGTCCGCCCCACAGTGCGCCAAAACCGAAAAATATCCCGCAATCGAAAAAGAACCAAATGGCCACCGGCCAGAAGTATTTTTCAGAAACGACTCGCCGGGCCCCTTCCAGGAGCGGTATCTGCTTTAACGTCCGGGAGGTTTTCCCGCTTTCTTCACCGAATAATTCATCGATGGAAGGCCAGCCTTTATCTTCAGGCCGATCCCTTACAATCAACCATACCAGCACGACGATGATGAACGTGCAGCCGCCAATCACCTCAAAAGAGAGGCGCCATCCAAAAACCAGCGTCATCAGAGCAAGCAGCCATGTGGCTGCAAAAACCCCCATTCCGCCGACAGCATTTAGAATGCCTGTCATGAAGGCAAATTCGTGAGGACGAAACCATTGGGATAAAATTTTCATGGTGGGGATAAAGACCATGGAAACACCGAGGCCCACCATCACCCTTCCCACAAAGGCAATTTTTATGGTTGGCGCAAGCCCGAAGATAATACTGCCTACGGAAGCGATAATTAGAAAAAACGACACAGATTTTCTGGGGCCCAATGAATCTGAAAGGAGTCCTGCAGGAAATTGCATGAAAGCATAGCAGTAAAAGTATGTCGATCCCAGCAGTCCCATTACACTGGCGGTTGTCTGGTAGTCTTTTATCAGATCGTTCGCCACCACGGACAGCGAGAGGCGGTGGAAATAAACAAAAAAATATGCCAGGGCAAGTACTAAAAAAACCAGCCACCTAAAGCGCATTATCTTTCCGGTGATGTCTTCGGTCATCCCTTATCCATTTTTATTTTCGTTTCGCCAGCTCTTCTGTCCTCAGGTCCTTTTTTAAAATTTTGCCGACATTTGTCTTTGGA
>JAAXQD010000036.1 GCA_012974475.1 Desulfobacterales bacterium | reverse complement strand
CCGGTGACATGGGCCACGGCATCGGCAGTGCAACGATCCATCTCCACATAGACAATCAGTTTCTTGATCTGGTCGAAACGTGTCGGTTCAGCCAGACCGATAAGTCGACATCCCAGGATGGCCATTCGTACACCCACCACCTGTCCCGGGCACAAATGCCCATGGGCGGCCGCAGAGTTGCTTAACAACGATTCAAAATTTTGCTTCATCTGCCCCTACGATATGTTTATGTTAAAATTAACCTAACAATGTAAAAAAATTGCCCTTTACATTTTTTGGCTAAGTCACAAAGCCAGAATTATATGCTCCGGCTATATGATTTTTTTCGTTTATTCCTGATCAAGGACCTCATTAACCCAGCTCAGAGCGGCGATCATATTCGGGAAACCGGTGGTGGTCAGAGATAATAAGACTGCATGGGTAATTTCCTCGGGTGTGGAACCTGATGTCAGGGCCTTTCTGACAGAAGACATGACTGCGCCTCTGGAGTTGGCGCCGATGGCAATACCGAGTTTGATGAGGTCCTGGCATTTATATTCCAGTGGGCCGGCCTCGCGGCAGGTTTTGCCCAATTGCTGATAATCTTTCATGATTTCAGAAAATTTAACTGAAAAATTCTCATATGTCTTCGGCAAATACATAGTCCCTCCTTGATTGATAAAGGTGACAGGTGAATTAATGCGTTGTGGTGCATGCCCCTTATTAGTATCTGATGCCGGTACCGCTTTGATATAAGACCGTTAATGCTACGTCCCTTGTTCCACTCCAAATCTCTCCTCGATAATCAGCGCCGGTCTAATCAACATGGTGACAACAAAAACACCCAAAGCCAGGATACCGAGGGTAACACTGACTTCCACCCAACTTGGCGCATAATCAACAACCTCTCCTAAAGGTGAAGGGACTAAACCCGGCACAATCAGTCCGATACCTTTTTCGATCCAGACACCTAAAAAGAGTAGGATACACGCCGGAAACAGCACCTTGGGGTTATTCCGGCCCGGGTTAACGGCCAGCGTCAGCGTGCCTAAAAGATTCATGCTGATGGCGGTCCAAATCCATGGGACCAGGGAATTATGACCGTCGAGACCGAAATAGAGAAAGACAGCCGGCAGACTGTGATGGGTGGGCAAGTAAAACTCCTTGAAAATTTCGGAAAAGAGCATGATCAGATTAATGATTGCAGAAACCACAATAATTCGCCGCAGTTTGTTAAAAACTTGGGCTTCAATTTTAAATGTGGTGGTAAAATTAATAATGACCAGTACCATGATAATCAAAGCCGGGCCGGCCGCAAAAGCGGATGCTAAAAATCGGGGCCCCATCAACGGATTGTTCCAAAAAGGCCTGGCCGGTAGGCCCTCATATAGAAAGGCCGTAACCAGGTGGATAGCAAAGGCCCAGAATATTGAGATAAAAATTAAGGGACGATATTTTCTCTCATCGGGTTTTCGATGGTTATAATGGCAATAAACGATATAAGCCGGCACCATAAGGTTCAGGGCCAGATAACCGTTAAGTACGATGACATCCCATGTAAGTAACGATGACGGCCAATTAAAAATCCCGATAATCGGCATCATATGCCACGCTTTCAAAGGGCTGCCGAGATCCACAAAGACAAACATCAGACACATGACCAGAGCGCCAATGGCCACCACTTCGCCGATGATCACCACCTTGTGCAGGTCCTTGTCTTTGAAGATATATGCGGGCAAAATTATCATCACCGCCGCCGCCGCCACACCCACCAAAAATGTAAAATTGGATATGTAGAACCCCCAACTTACGATATCGGACATGTTCGTGGCTGAAAGGCCAAGGTTTATTTGGATAAAGTAGGCGTAAACGCCAAGCACCATAAAAGCGGCCAAAACACAAAGATATAACTGATAGACGATCCCTCCGGATAGATTCCACCGAATGATATCCGCAAAAAATGCCATCAATCCTTTTCCGGGAGGCTTTTTTATCATTACTTCTCTCCTGCTTTATTTACCGGACTGCCTCAAGAAAATTACAGACACAACGGGTATTGCCAGCATCAATAATAAGACCTAATTCACATGTTTTTTTTAATCTATAAAATACCAATACTTTGCATCCGTGCCCAACTCTTCTTTGAACCTGAAAACCTTTTTGTTTTTCAGGACGTATCTTATTTCGCTTTTGGGGTCCAGAAGGTTTCCGAATACTCTTGCACCGGTGGGGCAAGCCTCAACGCAGGCGGGCAGTCTGCCTTCTCTGGTCCTCTGAACACAAAAGGTGCATTTCTCCATCTGTCCTTTGGTACGCATCCGGTTACCGAGATAGTGTTGCTTTTTGGTTATTTCATTTACGGGAACATAAGGTTCGTTCCAGTTGAAGCGACGCCCATAATAGGGGCAGGCTGCGATACAATATCGACAACCGATACACCAGTCATAGTCCACAACTACGATTCCATCCGGCTCTCTATAGGTAGCCTGTGTGGGGCATGCTTTGACACAGGGGGCCTTCTCACAGTGGAAACACTGAACCCCCATGTAGAAATGATCTTCAACCGGCACTTCATGGAAGTATTTGCTGTTGCCTGACGCAGGGGACATCTCGCCGTGTTCCATCTCAAAGATACGGATATATTGAGTGTTTGACTTCCGGTCGAGATTGTTCTCTTTAACGCAGGCTGCCACGCATTCCATAAACCCTTCACATCTTGTGAGATTAAAGGCATAGCCAAATAAAATCCTTTCTATCGGCCCCTTGGAGCTCATCTGTATATCCACACCTCTTCTCAATCTGGCTAACCGCTCCAGACGCCGAACTGTCTCATCTTTTTCTTCCTGGGTCATGAGGCGGTAATGCTTCTTGAAGTATTCCTTCCACCGTAATGAATCTTCTTCACTTGAACCCAGCAAGCCGGTTCCACACCCTGACACCATCGCAGCACTTCCCAGTGCGGCGGCCTTTACGGCGCCTTTGAGGAATTCTCGCCGGCCGAAGGGTTTGTCCTGTAATGGAGTGTTCTTTTTTTGCTTCCGGCAATCTTTATTTTTCCGGGAATTCATAGTATTTCCCTAATTGACCAGAGGAGGTGAGTATGTTTTGGGCCACCGTTTCTCAAAAAGCGGAGAGTGGGGATCGTGACAAGACGTACAGGTCTTGACCACCCGCGTGCCTGCCCAGTAGGAGACTCGCTTGCCGTGTGCACCGCCCACCCAATCTTTTTTTTGTCTGAAGTGGCACTGGCCGCACATCTGATAACTGTGATCCATATCTATTTTCGATCCTTCTTCGGTTACCAGAAAATTGCGGTCATCCTTTTTGTGACAGGTATAGCAGGATAACGGTTTATCTTGTCCGCCATGGTCCAGGATGATATCTCCATGTGCTATTTCAGCAGCCCGCGCAATCTGGACGTCTTTATTATTGTGGCATTCACTGCATTTAAAGCGCTCTATCTTGTCCTTACGGGTCTCTGTCCAGAAAAACCCGCCCTGGTATTTGGTTTCCACCGGAACAGTATTATCCGGAATCAATAAGATCGAATCGACGCTCTTTTCATCATCAAACGGGGCGGTGGCATTCTTATAGATCTCTACGACGCTATCTTTTTCGGAAAATGCATATCCCCATGAGAAGATGAGAAGCAATAAAAACAATATCCAGAAACGGCCGGTTTTAAACGCTGATATTTTCATAACATCACAATTTTATTAGAAATTTGGTTTTCTTTGAAACGGTTCCGCATAAGAATCCGGCACATGACATTGCCTGCAATTTCCCCGCGAAGGATGTTCCACACGAATGGTCGCTACCGCACCGGGGCCCACATGGCACGCAATACAATCGCCTCTCATCTGAAGATCATGCGGAATGGGAGGCGGAGCCCCCGGCAGATCAGATCGGCCCAAACGGGGTGGGGGAAGACTCATCCAGTTGTTGACAACAAACAGTTTGTCTGTTGTCATTCTAACGTGGCATTGCCTGCAGGCAACTTGTTCCGGATGGGGCGTTAGAGGCGTATTTCTCCTTAGCTCTTCCGTCCAACCGCCTCTGGCATGACATGCAAGACACTCAACTTGGGCTTCATCTGCTTCCTCAACCTTATGCGGGATAAAGGGTGGTGACCCGACATATTGTCTCCGGGAATAGTATTCACCAAGGGTCCGTTCCGTGGACGTGCCTTTCAGATAGTCCCTGGATATCCGATCATAGTTTTCGAAAATGGATTTCCCGTTCTGATCAAAGTCCTGGCTCTGGGTTTCCACCACCGCCGCCTTACTTTCCTTGGGCTCATAGTTCCAGGCCGAAAGTACGACAAACGGTATGGCAAGCAAGCAAATCCCGGCAAAAACAAGAAAGACCCGCCCCACCTTCTGTTTCTCCTTATGATTTGGCTTTTCCATCATGCTCTCTCCACTTTTACAGCGCATTTTTTATAATCCGGCTGTTTGGATATGGGGCAAAATGCATCCAAGGTGACCTCATTGATTAAATAGCTTTCGTCAAAAAAAGGAACGAAAACCATCCCTTTTGGTGGACGTCCCCTGCCGTTGATATTGGCCTTCATCACAACGGAACCCCTTCTAGAAGAAATTTTAACCTTGCTTCCGTTGGTGATGCCCAAGCGATCGGCATCGTCGGAATTAATCTCCACATAGGATTCCGGAACAGCCTTGTGCAGGATCGGGACGCGCCGGGTCATAGAGCCGGTATGCCAGTGCTCCAGAACTCGACCGGTATTGAGCCAGAAAGGATATTCACTGTCAGGCGATTCCGCCGGCAGTTCGTAGGGTCTCAGCCATATCCAGGCTCTGTTATCCGGCTTTCCGTAAAAATGAAAGTCTTTTTGCTTACAGGCTGGATCATATTTGGCATTATAGCGCCATTTTGTCTCCATGCCGTTTACAAAAGGCCATTGAATTCCCGATCGCGCTTTAAGCTCTTTGTAAGGCGCCATCCGGTGCTTGGGGTTGTCGTGGAACTGGATATACTCATTCCAGATATCTTCAATATAGGTTTTCCGGCTCCAGGGAAACTGTTTTTTGAATCCCAATCTTCTGGCCACTTCAATGAGCTGCCAGGTATTGCACATGGTATCCCCCGGAGTGGGAACGATTTGTTCGTTGTGCTGCGTGCGCCTTTCCGAATTTCCGAAAAACCCTTCCCTCTCGATCCACAAGGCTGACGGCAGTACCACATCGGCCACATCGGAGGTGGGGGTCGGATATATTTCGGACACCACCATGAAACGCCCTTCCTTTTTAGCGCCGTCTCGATACCTTCTCAAATTGGGCATCGTGACCATGGGGTTGGTCACCTGAATCCACATAAAACGGATATCTCCCCTGTCAAGTGCCCGGAACATTTCAACGGTGTGATAGGTGGGTTTGGGATCGATGTTTTCCACCGGCACCTGCCAGATCTTTGCGGCCAGCTTACGGGCCTTTTCCTGCATGACGACGCCGTGGGGGAGCTTATGGGTCAAAGTCCCCACTTCACGCACAGTGCCGCAGGCACTGGGCTGGCCGGTCAAAGAGAAAGGGCTGTTACCGGGAGTGGAAATCTTGCCCGTCAGGAGGTGAATATTGTAAACCAGGTTGTGCCATAGCCGATGTTGGTTTTTCCCTTGTGAAAGGATACGTGCTTTTTTACAAAACTCCAATTCACCCACTTGTTACGGATAATCTCGTAACAAATGGCATTGGCCACAGCCAGGTCAGTTTGGGGCTTGAAGAGAATCGATTTGTCCGCAGCCTGGCTGCTGCGGGTGGTACGGGTGGCAAAATCGATAATCTTGACATGGGTCTTGCTTTTGCGATTGGCCAGCATTCTGGAAAAGAGGACAGGATGCATCTCGGCCATATTGTTGCCCCAGGTGACAAAGACGTCGGCGTTATCGATGTCCTCATAACAGCCCATGGGCTCATCCAGGCCGAAAGAAGTCAAACACCCCGTTACCGCACTTGCCATGCAGAGACGGGCGTTTGCTTCCACATTATTGGTGCCGATACACCCTTTGAAAAGTTTGGATGCTGCGTACCCGTCGGGAATCGACCATTGACCGGATCCATATATGGATACGGCATCTTTTCCGTGGCTTTTGATCGTCTCTTTCATTTTCTCGGCCACAAGATCTAGCGCCTCTTTTAAAGGAACTTCTACCAACGTATCGTTTTTTCGTACCAAAGCTTTTTTTATTCTGTCTTTACCATAAAGGATCTGGACACTATGATAGCCTTTGACACAGCATAACCCTTTATTGACCGTACAATTGGGATCTCCTTTTACAGCCACGGCACGATCACCGGAAATGCCGACCAGAAGGCCGCATCCTGTGCCGCAAAAACGACAGGGCGTCTTTTTCCATTGAATCCCTCCCGAGAGGATGTCTGTTTCTTTCCACGCCCCGAAACTGATTCCCGGAAAGACGGTCGCTGCAGCAACCACGGCACTGTTTAAGGCCAAGGATTTAATGAATGATCTTCTGGTAATATTCATTTGCGACTCCTTCTGTGTATTTTTTGTTTACTCGTCCGTATGGCCAAATGTCATGCTAAGAGATTGTAACGATTTTAATTGCCTAAGATTTTTTTGTAACGCTTTTTCCTTTTCCTCATCCGGTGTATCGGTCACAAGGATTAGGACCTCCTCATTTTCGGCCGGCATCACTTCGCAATGGTCGAGAGCTGCAAGATCATTGAGCAACTCTTCCTTCGCACCCCGCACAGGGTATGCCAAGTAGCTGAAAACAGGCATTGATTCCTCCTCTTAGATATTGGCAAATTCAGCTTA
>JAAXQD010000169.1 GCA_012974475.1 Desulfobacterales bacterium | reverse complement strand
AAGTTGATCAAAGGGGACATGAACTGCGCCAAATGATTTTTTAAAAGGAGTGCCCCTGCCTTGTCTTCTTTGTGAAAATAGCGAACATCACTATTTTGATAATCGACCTTTTCAACCCCAAGCACCCCGAAGCCGCTGTTTTTAAGTGAATCCGCCAACGCTTCCATAAGTTCTTTTTTATCTTCACTGGAATAATGCAGATATATGGTGTACTTTTCCCGTTGCGTCCCATTTTCGGGTCCGTTTAATCCGGCTTTTTTTTCATACGTCCGTACAGTCGTCATGTCATCGGTTTGCTTTTCTTCATTCAACAGGTACCCCGCCGAAACGAATCGGGTAGCCGCCGGCTCTTTTTGTTTCAATTCAGATACCGTTTTACGGACTTTTTCCGTGGCCCGGACCACCCGGCCAATCTTTTTATTCGAGTCGACAATCGTTGGCATGTCCGTCGATGTGGATTGGGAATGGCCGTATTTCTCCGTATACCGGTTGCGTCTCCCGGATTTTAGCGGATAATACAGAAGGCCGAGAATCATCAACGACACCATGGCAAAGGCGATATATTGAAACCTTCTCCGTGAAAAATTTATTGAGGGTTCCTTTGCGGCACCTTGGTTTAGGGTCTCTATATTTTCCTCCGCTTTTCTGTCATCGATTTTTTCGTTCCACAAAGGGAGTTTATCGACGCATCCTTTTATAATTTTTGCATCAATTTTTTTTACGCCTTTATGGTATCCGGTCCATAATGCATGATCACAAACCATGTTGACCACCCGCGGACACCCTTTGGAAACAGCGTAAATTTCACCGATTGCACTTGCGGTGAAAATACTTTTTACACTGCCTGCGACATGGAGACGATGAAAAATATATTCACATATTTCTGCGCCCTTCAACGGATTAAGGTGGTGGCTGAAAGTAATTCTCTGTTTTAAATCCCGATTCTTTTTCTTGGATATAAGATCGATAAATGCATCCTGACCCACAAAGACCATATTGAGAAGTTTTTTATTCCGCCGTTCTATATTCGACAGGCGTCGTATCTGGTTGAGAAGTGTTTGATCGAGCCGGTGCGCTTCGTCGATGATCAAAAGAACCTTTTTATTTTCCGAGTGGCAATCGTTCAAAAAACGACGGAACGGTGCCAATGAACCCCCTTTGTCCCCGGACTGTAATTGGATATTGAATTCATGGGCAACAAAGTCGAGAAAGTCTCGGGGTTCCATCCTCGGGTTGGTGATGTTGGCCGTAATGGTGTTTTTATCCAAGCACTTCAGCAATGCGTTGACGAGGGTAGTTTTTCCCGTTCCGACGTCGCCGGCAACAAGAAGGAAGCCCTCGTTGACTACGGCGGCATATTTCAAAACCGTAAGGATGTCCTTGTGACGCTCGCCAAACCAGATAAATTTTGGATCCATATTCATCTGAAAAGGCAGCTCTTTTAAACTGTAGTGTGCAAGGTACATTCTTTTCGCCTGTTTGAACCCTTCTGCATTGGGCCCGACAATCAGAGATAACGCGCCATTTTCATCATGATCTCATGTTTCTGAAGGGTCCCGGACATGGTTTCCGTTAACCGGCCGTTGTCAAAAACAAGGAGCTGCGGGACACTGAGAATATTGTATTTTGAAGAGAGCGTCGGGCTGGAATCCACGTTTAATTTACCCACCCTGATTTTCCCTTTTGCATCTTTTGCAAAATCATCGATAACCGGCATGGCGCCCCGGCACGAGGGACACCAGGGAGCCCAGGCAAAGACGAGGGCCGGCAGAGGAGATTTGAGCACACGACGGTCAAAATCGCTCTCCGAAAGCATCAGCGGCTGAGGCACGAACAGTTCTTGGGTTTCGAGCATCGCCCCGCATTTTCCGCATTTGGCATCGTCATCGATCTTCCCCACAGGGATTCTGTTTCGGGTCCCGCACGCCATACATCGAAAGAGAAACGGTTCGCCGACACCGGTCGGATCCATCTCCAGCGACGTCCCGCACTTGCCGCACTTTGGGGTGCCTTTCATCTTTTCACGGGATATTCTGTTCTTTGCACCGCATTTTGAGCATCGGACCAGATGTCTTTGGTTCGTGTTCATCCTGTTTTCTCTCCCAGTTTGTTTGCGATCAATTAGAGTGTTATGTTCCTGAGTATACCCGTCAACAATGTTTTTCCGGCTTCCACCGAAGTTAAATCATAGACTCCTGCCACAAATGCCCCCGCCTGTTTCACGATTATGGTTTTGTGAAAGGGTTCCTCTGAAGCAAAACTGTGCGTCCCGAATCCTTCAAGGGGCAGACATTTTTTCTCTGACTTTTCTAGAAAAGACCGGTGGTGGTCAACGGCCATGACAGCCTCCCTGAATGACGGCAAAAAGGCAACGAATGCCGTGACTTTTTTACCATCAATTCGATAATCGCATGCCATTCCCCTGTCCAGAAATGCATGGCCGAGTATCCCGCCCCGTATATAGCGCTCCGAACCGGCAATTCTTGATTTCTCAGGGAAATAGGAAAGCTCCCGGGGCAAGGAATCATCACCCGGTAAATGGGCTGCAACCATCGAGGCCATATCTTTAACCACGCGCTTTTCTTTTCTGCCGGTGATATATCCTTGGATTTCAACATAATATCTATCTTTATGGAAAGCGACGTATTCGTCGGAACCAAACGACCCGGTGCCGATGTTCAAAGAAGACGCCTGGCTGTCTCTTCTGGGCTGGAATACGCCAAAGGCATTCAACTTGTCTCCCATGTCGTAGATATCGACAGTCACCGAGTCCATGCCGCCAGAAACAGGCGCATAGTTTATCCCTGTCAGCGCGACAAACCCGTAGGCAATGAAATAGTCTGCCCCGCCGTTAATATATTCATAAAGATTTTCGGAAACATAGCGGTATGGCTCTCCTTCCGGCTTCCATCCCGGTAACGGCAGCCTGCCGGTAAAAATGGCCTCGAGGCTGGATTCAGCCCCACTGACCACACAGGTTCCGGCCAAAATCCACAGAATAACGAGAAGTTTTATGCAGTGGCCCAAGCCGACATCAGGACGCATCGGCCGGTGTTTAAATAAAAGTCGTATGTGCATAGCGCATTCGTTTCCAAATTTTTATCCCGTTAATGCATCTGCAGACAGGGGTGGAACACCTCATACACGCCAGAGCATTCTCTGCGTTGGAGAGCCCACGGTAAGTCTTCCGTCCCAGTTCAAAGTCACGGTAGCCCTCCCAGTACATGAGAGAACGGTGAATCGTGTGAATGTCGACGGCATTTTTACATGACGAAGAACAGGCGCCGCACCTCAAGCAATAGCGGTCTTTGATCCCATCATAATAAACGGCAAGCGTCTTCCGATGACTCCACCCCATTTTCATTCCGATAACCCCGGAGTTTTCTGCAAGCTGATGCCTGTTCACCATACCGGGGATAGCACAGTCCACAAATTCGCGGTCCAGAACCCATCTCAGGGCTGCCTGATGGGGACTGAGGGATTCACGGGCCCCCTGTTCGTATCCACCGGCCTGGGTCTTCATGCCAACAATACCCACGTTTTTTTTGCGTGCACGCTTCAAAGCATCGATGTGTGCCTTTGGACTCTTATAATTAAGGGTTGCCAGAAACACATCATAGACGTCGGTTTTTAAGGCCTGATCCACAGTGTCCACATATGTCTGGCCTCCCGAATGGAAAGAAATCCCCACAAAGCGCGCCTTTCCGGTTTTTTTCATTTTTTGACAAAAGCTCAGCATTTCATCATGCGCCGGCCAGTCCGGGTCTTTAATGTTGTGGAGAAAAAGGACATCAACGTAGTCGGTCTGAAGTCTTCTTAGGCTTTTTTCCATTTTGGCTTCCAGGGATTTTTGATCGTTTAAACGGTTCATCCCCAGGCGCTTATGGTACGGCGGGATTTTAGTGGCGATAAAGACCTTTTTTCTGCCATACTGTTTGAGCACGTCCCCGAGCATCTTTTCATTGTTGCCTCTCTGATAACTATGGGCCGTATCAAAATAGTTTATTCCCATGTCCAGAGCTTCGAACAAAACAGCGGGCTCAGCAAGCCGCATGACGCCAAAACTGAGGGCTGACACCTTCAGCCCGGTTCTGCCCATCGTCCGGTACTCCATCTCCATCCTATCTTTGGAAGCATACTTCTTGCGGGGTTTCCCCAGCGCATGACGGGGGGTGAGCGCATTGACATACAGGCTGCTGCAGGTACATGCAGCGGTAATATTTCTTATGAATCTGCGGCGTGTTAATTTTTTTCCGGTCATTTTACCTCTATCAAGTCGAGCCAAATAAAGCTCTCCGTCGGTAGCAAGAAAAAACTGCACAAGCTTAGCGCTTTGAGCGGGCCAAGTCGCGAAAAAAGGTTAAAATACGACTTTGACTCCGCAGCCCCCAGGAAACGGAATGTCGCCCTTACTCCACAAGCCGACGTGGTATTAAAAAAAATCAAATATCAATCCACATATCGGCTTCACTGCCGCAATGGGTGCAAGTCCCCGAACCTTTGACCCGCTGTTTGGGAGCCTTGGGCTTTTCCGGCTCATCTGACGGGGTTTTTCCCGTATGTTCGTGAATATCTTCCAGGGTGCAGGTAATGACCATTTCAGATTCGTTTCCGCAATCTTTACACGTACATGTCTGCTTTACTTTTTTGACCGTATTGCTCATTTTCAGCTCCTTTCATTATCCATAATACACGATGAAGTTAATATCACTTTTAAAAACCAGCATGGCCGGAACGTGAATGCATGAACATCCTTTTTCACAAAATAGGGCCTCATGTTTCAAAATTGAGGGTGCTTGAAATCCGCTTCTTTTTTTCTGATTCTTTCCGGATAACCTTGAAAAAATATTCGATGGTCAAATCATTTTTGCACAGCAAGCTGTCTTTGGAATCGTCTGGATTATCGAGATGTTTCCTATGTCTTTTTTATTCCAATAAACCCTGCGGTCATCAAGGCGATGCCCAAAATGTATGCGAACTTTGCATTATCAACAAAATAATACCCGGCAACAAAAAGGACAACACCTATCAATCCTAGGATACAGAAAAAATTTCTCATTTTATTTCCAGATCCGCTTCCCGATAAATAAAACGCGCTCAAACCCAGGGGGTGCTGAATTCAAGTTATTAGATATGGAAATATTCGTAAAGCTTTATGAAGCGATCTGATTAAATTTATTCACTAAAACGGAAAAATGTCAATAGGCGTCTCTCCCAGCGCCGACATGGCATCCCATCGCGGCCGGTAAATGAAGATTGACATTGAAACACATCCATGTTTTTAAATCGAATCGGAGAATGAAAAAATTGATTTTTATTCAAAATACCAATGGGTTTGAACGATGAACAACAAAATTTACGACGTGATTATCATCGGTGGCGGCATCATGGGCTGCGCCACCGCGTATTTTTTAAAGAAGGCGGATGACCAAATCAAGGTGGCTGTCGTGGAGATGGATCCGACCTACTCCAGGGCCTCCACCACCTTGTCCATGGCAAATGCACGCATCCAGTTCAGCCTTGAGGAAAACATTCGGATTTCCCAGTTTACCTTTGAAGTTCTGGAACGATTCGAAGAAGAGATGGCCGTCGAGGATCACCGGCCGAACATCGCCTTTCGCCGTGAAGGCAACCTTTTTATAGTAGATGATGCGGGTAAAGATTTGGCGGAAACGTCACTGGCGTTGCAGAGAAGAATGGGCTGTCAGGTGGAATGGTGGACGCCTGAAAAAATCAAAAAACAATACCCCCTTTATTCGCAGGCCGGTCTGGCGGGAGGAACGTTTGGCGCTCTGGACGGCCATTTCGACGCATATGCATTCCTCATGGGATATAGAGCCAAGGCCCGATCTCTGGGGACGACATTTATCAAAGACGAAGTGATCGGGATCCTCA
>JAAXQD010000080.1 GCA_012974475.1 Desulfobacterales bacterium | reverse complement strand
GTTGATAACACCCATAGCGATGGAAAAAGAACTCAGGTTTGCCATCAGAGAAGGCGGTCGGACGGTTGGCGCCGGTGTGGTGAGCGAGATTATAGAGTAAAGAGAAAAAAAAGATTATGAATACTAAAATCAGGATCAGGCTCAAAGCATACGATCATAAGCTTCTGGATCAGTCTGTTACGGATATTGTTGATACGGCCAATAAAACCGGAGCAAAAGTGGTCGGGCCGATACCGCTTCCGACACGAATCAATAAGTATTGTGTTCTGCGATCCCCTCATGTGGACAAGAAATCTCGCGAACAGTTTGAAATCAGAACACATAAACGGCTGCTTGATATTCTGGATCCGACCCAACAGACCGTAGATGCTTTGATGAAATTGGATCTTTCTCCCGGGGTGGATGTGGAGATTAAGCTGTAGCATTTAATGCGGTCGTTTCGTAAGCGCTGCAAAGGGACAGAATAAAGGTAATGAGTAAAGGATTGATAGGTAAAAAAATTGGGATGACAGGGTTGTTCACCCCTGAAGGTCAATGTATACCGGTAACGGTTGTTGAGGTGGGCCCGTGTTCGGTAACCCAGATAAAGACGATCGATACGGATGGATATAATGCGCTTCAAATTGGGTTTGGCGAGAAAAAGAAATCTCGTGTTAACAAGCCGATGGAAGGACATTTGAAAAAGAGCGGAGATACACGTTTTGCAATTCTGCGTGAAATTCATGTGGATAATCCAGCTGAATACAGCCTCGGCCAGGCGATTAAACCGGACATTTTTGAGATTGGGGAACGTGTTGATGTCACCGGCGTCTCCAAAGGGAGGGGTTTTTCCGGTGTCATTAAACGGCATGGGTTTCATGGCGGTCAAAAGACTCACGGCAGTCACAGCCACAGAATTCCAGGCTCCATCGGTTGTAGTGCCACGCCTGCAAAGGTGATCAAAGGCAAAAAAATGCCCGGTCAATATGGAAATAATCGTAAAACGGTTCGAAACTTGGAAATTGTCGACATCAGGCCTGAAGAGAATATTATGCTGATAAAAGGTGCTATTCCTGGATCGGGCTCCGGCGTTGTTGAGATCAAAAAACCAAAATTTGCAGAATAGATGGAATAATTCACTAAGAATTTTATTAATCTTTTTTATTATTAATTTTTGAGATGTAATTATGGCTCTTGTAGATGTTCTTAATCGAAAAGCAGAAAAAGTTTCACAGGTTGAACTTCCAGACACTATTTTCAGCATACCCGTTAAATCGAATGTGTTGCATGAAGTCGTGACCATGCAGCTCGCAAATAGACGAGCAGGGTCGGCATCTGTAAAACATCGCAGCGATGTTAAGGGGAGTGGAAAAAAACTTTATAGACAGAAAGGGACCGGCCGTGCGCGTCGCGGTGATGTCAAGTCACCGCTGTTAAGAGGCGGCGGTTCAGTGTTTGGTCCTGATCCCAGGTCGTATTCCTATAACGTTCCGAAAAAGGTAAAACGGCTGGGCCTTAAGATGGCCCTGAGCAGCAAGCTGAAGGAGGACAACCTTGTGGTGCTTGACGAGCTTGATCTCGACAGGATTAAAACCAAGGAATTCCTTGAGGTTATGGAGGCCTTGAACACTCTAAATGCTTTGATTGTCACCGAAAAAACCAATGAGCATCTGGTGCTGTCTTCCAGAAATGTTCCGGGCATAAAGGTTTTAAAAGTAGAAGGAATGAACGTATATGACATTCTTAAACATAAGAATGTGGTACTGCTCGAGTCTTCGCTAAAGTCTATTGAAGGGAGGCTGCTGGGATGATTCCGTACGATTTAATAAGACGCCCCTTGATCACTGAAAAGACAAACATTCAAAAAGAGAATTATAACCAGATTACGTTTGAAGTCGATCGCAATGCCAATCGAGTTGAGATTAAAAGGGCGATTCAAGACATTTTCAACGTAAAAGTCGACACTGTAAAAACCATTCAGGTTAAGGGAAAGACCAAGCAAAGAGGGCGGATTATCGGAAAACGTAGAGACTGGAAGAAAGCAATTGTCAAATTGATGCCTGGTGAGCGTATCGATTTTTTTGAAGGAGTTTAAAGGGGTAAAGAATGGCTGTAAAAAAAGTTAAACCGACTTCCCCCGGGAGGCGTGCTCAATCGTATTCGACATTTGAAGAAATTACGAGTACCACCCCTGAAAGAAGCCTGTTAAAAGTCCTCAAGAAAAAAGGCGGCCGTAATGTTCATGGCCGCATCACATGCAGGCACCGCGGGGGCGGGAATAAGCGGCACTACCGGATTGTAGATTTTAAAAGGGACAAGACCGGAATTCCGGCCAAAGTCGCCGCCATAGAGTATGATCCGAATCGATCCGCGAGAATCGCCCTCCTCAATTATGTCGACGGTGAGAAGCGATACATACTGGCGCCGGTTAACCTTCGCGTGGGCGATACGGTGCTTTCAGGACCTGATGCAGATATAAAACCCGGAAATACGCTTCCGCTGACTAATATTCCGCTGGGAACACATATTCACAACATTGAATTGCGGATTGGAAAAGGCGGACAGATTGTCAGAAGCGCCGGAACATACGCCCAGCTGATGGCAAAGGAAGATCGTTATGCGCTCATAAAGCTTCCGTCCGGTGAAGTTCGGATGATTCTTTTGAATTGCAAGGCGACCATCGGTCAGCTTGGCAATGTGATTCATGAGAACATATCTCTCGGAAAAGCGGGTCGCAAGCGTTGGCTCGGGAGACGTCCCAAGGTGAGAGGTGTCGCCATGAATCCGGTTGACCATCCAATGGGCGGGGGCGAAGGCAGATCTTCGGGCGGACGACATCCATGCAGCCCGTGGGGCATGCCGAGCAAGGGTTTTAAAACCCGGAAGAAAAGGAAAAGCAATCGCTATATTGTCAAAAAGCGTACCAAGAAATAGCAGGGAGTAGTTTATGCCACGATCGTTGAAAAAAGGTCCGTTTATTGAAGAAAAGTTACTACGGAAAGTGCTTGTCGCTCAGGAATCTCGAAGCAACCGAGTTATCAAGACATGGTCGAGAAGATCGACAATTGTTCCTGAAATGGTGGGAATTACACTGGCGGTTCATAATGGGAAAAAGTTTGTTCCGGTATTTGTCACCGAAGACATGGTTGGACACAAACTGGGTGAATTTTCACCGACCCGCACTTATTATGGTCATGCTGCTGATAAGAAATCAAGATTGAAGCGTTAAGGATGGGCAGAAAAGGAACTGTTTGTAATGGAAGTTAGAGCTGTAACGAAATATGTGCGTATCTCTCCTCAGAAGGTTCGTATGATCGTTGGTGCTGTTAAGGGGAGGCCGGTGGAAGAGGGTCTGGAAATACTCAAATTTATGCCGCAGAAGGCGGCATCTATTGTCGAAAAAACAGTCAAAAGTGCTGTGGCGAATGCAGATCAACATCCGGATGTCAATCTGGATTCATTGGTTATCCGTAATATAACCGCAGACCAGGGCCCTACATTGAAACGCTTCAAAGCAAGGGCACGCGGCAGGGGCACACGTATTTTAAAGAGAACTGCTCATATTACGGTTATTTTATCTGAGGATTAGACCTAAAAGGGAGGTAAAAGCTTGGGCCAGAAAGTAAATCCTATTGGATTAAGGCTGGGTATTGTTAAGACCTGGGAATCACGGTGGTATGCCGGAAAGCAATATGCAGATTATATTCTGGAAGATTATAATATCCGAAAATTCTTGAAGAAGAGACTCTACCACGCAGGCATTTCCAGGGTTGAAATCGAAAGATCGTCCAAGCGTGTCAGGCTCCGGGTTTTTACATCCAGGCCCGGGATTGTGATCGGAAAGAAAGGCTCTGAAATATCATTGCTCAAGAAGGAGCTTGAAAAATTCATTTCCCACGAAGTCATTATCGACATTCAGGAGGTTAGAAAACCCGAGATCGATGCACAGCTTGTGGCTGAAAATATCGCGCTTCAGATTGAACGGCGGGTTGCATTCCGAAGAGCCATGAAGCGTGGCATTTCATCTGCCATGCGGTTTGGGGCAGAGGGTATAAAGATTATATGTTCAGGCCGACTGGGCGGTGCGGAGATGGCAAGGACAGAACAGTACAGAGAGGGCCGAATACCGCTACATACCTTAAGAGCCGATATCGACTACGGTTTTATAGAAGCGCGAACAACATACGGCATTATCGGTGTAAAGGTATTTATTTTTAAAGGTGAGATTTTAAAGAAAGATAAGGTGCCGGTCGGATAGATCCCACAGGAACTCCCTTTCACAGACGGCCAAGCCGTCCCACTGCCTCGCGAGCGAGGGCTCTGGGGGCAGGCGTTTTACACGATCGCGAAGCGATTGGATAACATGTACACAATGAAGTATTGGAGATAGAGGACATGCTTAGTCCCAAGAAGGTAAAATATCGAAAACAGCAAAAAGGCAAAATGAGAGGCGCTGCCCATCGGGGGTGTAATCTCGATTTCGGGGAATTTGGATTGCAGGCGGTAGAATGCGGTACAATCAGTTCAAAACAGATTGAAGCCGCGCGTATCGCCATGACACGGCATGTCAAAAGAGGCGGTAAGATGTGGATAAGGATATTTCCTGATAAGCCTTTTACAAAAAAACCTGCTGAAGTCAGGATGGGAAAAGGGAAAGGATCTCCGGAGGGATGGGTTGCAGTCATTCGTCCTGGAAGAGTACTTTATGAGATGGAGGGGATTTCCAGAGAACTGGCAAAGGAAGCACTTCGGCTTGCCTCACATAAGCTTTCTGTAAAAACAAGGTTCATAGAGAGAGGTGATTCGTAATGAAAGCGAGTGAGATCAGAGCACTGAGTGTCGAAGAAATGGTACGAAAAGGGGATGATCTTAAACAGGAATTGTTTAATCTACGCTTTCAGCATGAAACCGGGCAGCTTGAAAATCCCCAAAAAATGAAGCAGACCAAGCGAGATATTGCCAGGGTCAAAACCATAATAAAGCAACTTGAATTGGGTAAAAAGGCAGAATAGTTGTTGTCATGAAAAAAAAGTTACAAAAAACACAAATAACCGGGACAGTGGTCAGCGACAAGATGGACAAGACCGTCATCGTATTGGTTGAGCGGCTCGTTAAACACAGATTTTACAAGAAATATATCAGGCGGCGTTCCAAGTTCGCCGTTCACGATGAAAACAATGTTTGTCGAGCCGGAGATAAAGTTTTGATAACTCAGTCAAGACCGCTAAGTAAAACCAAACGGTGGCGCGTAAACAAGGTCGTCGAAAAAGCTGTTTGATTGTTATCATACGGCAAAAGGCCGGAAAATCAGCTTTTTGCCAATGGTTTACTTTCGGTTCTAATATCAGCGTCTGTTAAACATATTTAAAATAGACCTTTAAAACCGAAGACATGAGGGATCCGATTTATTTCGGACGTCATCATATACAAGGGAAGTTAGAAAGATGATTCAGGCGGAGACACGATTAACCGTGGCAGACAATTCAGGCGCCAAGGTGCTGTATTGCATTAAAGTTCTTGGCGGTTCCCGAAGGCGATATGCAAGTATTGGCGACATCATCGTCGTATCTGTTAAAGAAGCGATTCCGAATACCAAGGTCAAAAAAGGTGATATACTCAAGGCTGTTGTGGTTCGGACGAAAAAGGAAATCCGAAGACCGGATGGATCCTTCATACGATTCGATGATAATTCAGCGGTTTTAATCACACAAAACAGGGAACCTATCGGGACCCGCATATTTGGTCCGGTGGCCAGAGAACTTCGAGCCAAAAGATTTATGAAAATTATATCGTTGGCTCCAGAGGTGTTATAGTCCGGCGATTTTACAGTGTGTGGAGAGTTGATTCATGTTAAATAATAGATGTCACCTAAAGAAAGACGACAAAGTCAAAATTACTGCCGGTAAAGATAAAGGTAAAGTCGGTAAAGTTCTGGGTATAAAAAGAAAGAACAGCCGAATTATTGTTGAAAATATCAACATGGCAAAAAAACACTCCAGGCCCAGTGCAAAGAACAGACAAGGCGGAATTATTGAGAGCGAGGCTCCAATTCATTGGTCCAACGTTATGTTGCTGTGTAATAAGTGCGTTACCCCCGTTCGTATAAAAATGAAACGTCTTGAGGATGGAAAAAAAATTCGTGTCTGCAGGAAATGCAATGAGATCATAGATTCTTAGGATCGCTTGCCGGAGGAATTGAATGTCACAGTTAAAAGAATATTATCAAAAAGAAGTTGTCCCCGGACTCTTCGAAACCTTTAAGTACAAAAACATCATGCAGGTTCCGAAACTTGACAAGGTGGTATTGAATATGGGGCTTGGCGAAGCGATTCATAATATCAAACTCCTTGATTCAGCAGCAGAGGAGCTAAAAACAATCGCAGGCCAGCACCCGGTGATTACCCGTGCCAAGAAATCCATCGCAGTGTTTAAGCTGAGGGAAGGAATGCCCATAGGGTGCATGGTGACCCTTCGACGCAACCGCATGTATGATTTTTTTTATAAACTGGTAAACATCGCATTGCCCCGTGTTCGTGACTTTAGAGGTCTATCGGGGAAAGCCCTTGATGGTCACGGAAATTATAGCCTTGGGATTAAAGAGCAGATTATATTTCCTGAAATCGATTTCGATAAAATAGATAGAATTAAAGGTCTTAACATAGCCGTCGTTACGACCGCAAAGACCGATGAAGAAGGAAAAGAACTCCTGCGACTATTGGGCATGCCGTTTCATAATTAAAAAATGAAAAATGAAGAATAAAGGATGTGTGTAGGAAGGTTGAAGCTATGACAAGCGTTCAATCTTCAACTTAAGGGGAGGAAGATTTGGCAAAAAAATCACTTAGAATTAAAGCAATGCGAAAACCCAAGTTCAAGGTGAGACAATACAACCGCTGTCCTATTTGCGGGAGGCCCAGAGGATTTTTAAGGAAATTTGGAATTTGTCGTATTTGTTTCCGGAATCTTGCTTCCCAAGGTAAGCTTCCCGGTGTCACGAAATCCAGCTGGTAATCGATCGGGTTGATATCAAAACCATCTGTATCAATAAGTTGCAAGAAAATTTTAAAGCGTTAATTTAATAGCGGAGAAGACTATGGCAATGAGTGATCCAATTGCGGACCTGCTGACCCGAATTCGGAACGCAGGAAAGGCAAAATTCAACAGCGTCGATATTCCAGGGTCAAAAATAAAAATTGAATTGGCCAGAGTATTAAAAGATGAAGGGTTCATCAGAAATTATAAATTCATCAAAGATAAGAAGCAGGGCATATTGCGTATTTATCTTAAGTATGACGAGAGAGACATCCACGCGATTTTTGGTCTTAGCCGTGTTAGTAAACCGAGTCGACGTTTTTATGCCAAAAGCAAGGGTATAAAACCGGTTCTGAGCGGTACGGGGGTTGCTATTTTATCGACATCAAAAGGGATAATGACGGATAAAAAAGCTAGGGCCTTAAATGTAGGGGGAGAGATCCTCTGCAATATTTGGTAAAAAGGAGTGATGAATGTCCAGAGTAGGTAAAACACCCATACCCATACCTGAGAAGACGAAGATCACCTATAAAGACAGAGTAATTACTGTCCAGGGCGAAAAGGGCACCCTTGAAAGAACCGTCCATCCCGCAGTGGATCTAAAAATAGAAGACGGGATGATCCGTGTGATCACCGTTAATGATGACAGGACCACTCAGGCTTTTCGCGGGCTGACCCGAAGTCTGGTGGCCAACATGGTTGTTGGTGTGAACCAAGGATTTGAAAGGGTACTGGAAATACACGGCATCGGCTATCGGGCCACACTGAGTGGCAATGTTATCGAATTTAATCTCGGATACTCACATCCGATTAAATTCGATCTTCCCGAAGGTATCTCAGCATCCGTTGACAAAAAAAATGTTATTAGACTTACTGGTATCGATAAAGAGCTGCTGGGTCAAACTGCGGCATCTATTCGGCGATTGAGGCCTCCCGAATGCTATAAGGGTAAGGGAATAAAATATGCCGAAGAGTATATTCAGCGGAAAGCCGGAAAGGCCGGAACTAAAGCAGCAGAAGGTTAAAGAATATGGGATCTTTGAATCCAAAAAAAAGAGCACGTTTAAAGCGAAAAAAGAGAATCAGAAAGAATCTTGTCGGCACACAGGAACGGCCGAGACTGAGTGTTTTCCGAAGCGCAAAACACATTTATGCCCAGGTCATTGATGACTCCCGTGGACAAACTCTGGTGGCAGCGTCAAGTATGGATAAATCCGTAAAGGAACAGCCTGTATTTGAAAACAAAATTGCTGCGGCAGGTTTTGTTGGGAAACTCTTGGGAGAAAGGGCGGTACAAAAGGGTATACGTCAAGTTGTTTTTGACCGAAATGGTTTTTTATATCACGGACGGGTTAAGGCTGTTTCTGAGGGTGCACGTGAGGCAGGATTGGATTTTTAAGGGAGCTGGCTATTAATATTTAATTGCAGCTCACAAAGACTAAGTAACTTATTGTGACAGGGTAAAATCTTAATTTGAGTCATTCACCGTGAAGGAGGCAGATTTTTGTTCAAACAGGATAAAGGCGAAAATCAATTAATCGATAAGGTCGTTTACATTAACCGGGTTGCAAAAGTTGTCAAAGGCGGACGCCGTTTCAGCTTTAGTGCAATCGTGGTGGTTGGTGATGGCGAAGGGCGAGTCGGCCAAGGGCTTGGAAAAGCCGGAGAGGTGCCCGAAGCGATCCGTAAAGGTATAGAAAAAGCTAAGAAAAATATGGTGAAATTCCCCTTAATCGACGGTACAATACCTTATGTGGTTATCGGAAAGTACGGTGCCGGACGTGTTTTGTTAAAACCTGCTTCCCAAGGAACCGGTCTTATTGCAGGCGGCGCTGTTCGAGCGGTGCTTGAAGCAGCGGGAATCCAGAATATTCTTACAAAGTGTATGGGTTCACATAATCCTCACAATGTGGTTAAGGCAACCATTGAAGGACTCTGTCAATTGCAGAGTCGCGAACAGGTGGCTGCAAGACGCGGTATCGGGGTGGAAGACCTTTAGAATTAAAGATTTAAGAATGACCAATGATGATTAGAAATGCAATAATACAGGGGTATCTTCGGTCATCGGCTATAGTTAAACCATAAGGGATGATAAATGAGTGGAGTATTAAGGGTAACGCTTGTTAAAAGCATGATTGGAAGGCCTGAAAAGCATCGGAGAGTATTGCGGGGTATGGGACTGACAAAACTTAACAGAACCGTTGAACTTAAAGATACGCCTTCAACTCGAGGGATGGTCAACACGGTATCACATCTGGTGAAAGTTGAGGAAAAGATAGATGAAGCTAAGTGAATTGTCACCACCTGACGGATCACGCAAGGCGAGAAAACGTGTGGGACGTGGGGTAGGTTCAGGTAGCGGGAAAACAGCTGGCAGGGGTTCAAAGGGGCACAATAGCCGAAGCGGCGGCGGCGTGAGACCCGGCTTTGAAGGCGGACAAATGCCGATTCATCGCCGACTGCCCAAACGGGGTTTTACCAATATTTTTAAAAAGAAAATATCTGCAATTAATATTCGTGACCTTTCAATATTTGAAAGCGGCAGCACTGTGGATGAGGCTGAACTTGTTCGGGCCGGTCTCGTTAAAGGTCCAAGGGACGGCATTAAACTTCTTGGACACGGAGAGATCAAAATCCCGATCACAATTAAAGTGAACGGAGTCAGTAAAAGCGCCAGGGAAAAAATAATCGCTGCTGGCGGAAATATAGAGGTTCTATAATATGCTTGGCGGTGGGTTCGGCAATATATTCAAAATACCTGAGCTCAAAAAAAGGATTATATATACGTTAGCGCTACTTATCGTCTATCGTATCGGTGTGCATGTTCCGACTCCGGGCATAGACACTGTGGCACTGGCCTCATTTTTTGCCCGGGTAAAAGGGACGCTGCTCGGTCTTTTTGATATGTTTTCGGGCGGCGCTTTAGAGAGGCTTTCTGTTTTTGCGCTCGGGATTATGCCCTATATCAGTGCATCGATTATTCTTCAACTTCTGACCGTGACCATACCCCATCTTGAGCGTTTGTCAAAGGAAGGCGAGCAGGGGCGTAAAAAGATTACGCAGTATACACGGTACGGTACGATTTTGCTCAGTGTAATCCAGGGGTTCGGTATTAGTATCGGTCTTGAGAAAATGATGTCTCCCGGCGGTGCGGCAGTGGTTATAGATCCCGGCTGGGGATTCAGGCTCATGACTGTGATGACCCTGACGGCGGGGACGGCGTTTATTATGTGGCTGGGTGAACAGATAACCGAACGCGGAATCGGCAACGGTATTTCCCTGATTATATTCGCAGGTATTGTTGCTCGGATGCCGGCTGCAGTCGGAAATACATTCCGTTTACTTTCAACCGGTGAAATGGGGCTGTTCATCATCATCGTTTTAGTTGTTATGATGGTACTTGTTGTGGCCTTTATCATATATATGGAAACGGGTCAGCGGCGCATAACCGTTCAATATGCCAAAAGGGTTGTCGGCCGCAAAATGTATGGCGGCCAGAGCACCCATTTGCCGTTAAAGGTCAATACATCCGGCGTGATACCACCGATATTCGCTTCATCAATCATCATGTTTCCGGCAACGTTGGCCAGTTTTATAGCGATTCCGTGGATACAGAACATTGCATCGGCCATGAGGCCGGGTAATATCGTATATGAAGCTTTATATGTCGGCTTTATATTCTTCTTCTGTTATTTTTATACTGCCGTAACTTTTAATCCGGTGGATGTTGCAGACAATATGAAAAAACAAGGCGGATATATTCCAGGTATCCGTCCGGGCAAACGTACGGCAGACTATATAGACCGGGTTCTTACCCGTATTACTTTAGGTGGTGCCATATATGTTTCAGCAGTATGCGTACTTCCATCTATTCTGATGACAAAATTTAATGTTCCTTTTTATTTTGGCGGTACTGCACTTTTAATCGTGGTTGGGGTTGCTATCGATACCATTCAGCAAATAGAATCTCACATGCTGACCCGTCACTACGAAGGATTTTTGAAGAAAGGCGGGGCTAAAACGAAAGGAAGATTCTAATAATCCTGAGCAAACAGGCGTCGGGGGAAGATATGCCAAAAGAAGAAGCGATTAAGGTTGAAGGTATAGTGCTCGAAACATTACCCAATGCAATGTTCAAAGTGGAATTGGAAAATAAGCATCAGGTACTTGCGCATATTTCCGGAAAGATGCGCATGCATTTTATTAAGATTCTGCCAGGAGATAGAGTTACAGTTGAACTCTCTCCATATGATCTGTCTCGTGGAAGAATAACATACAGATCGAAATAAGGTGGTGATTAATGGTGGACGATAGGTGTATCGGTATTGGTTTGAACTCGATACACAGTAACCATCGCCCATTGTCTACTACCTTGGTGAAGGAGAAATGTGAATGAAAGTAAGGGCATCGGTTAAGAAAGTGTGTGCCAAGTGTAAAATCGTCCGCAGAAAAGGAGTTGTCAGAGTCATCTGCGAGAATAAACGCCACAAACAGAGACAAGGATAAAAGGAGGATTAGCATTGGCAAGAATCGCGGGAGTGGATTTGCCGAGACGGAAACGGATCGAGGTAGGACTGACATATATTTATGGCATCGGTCCTACCATATCAAGGCGTATACTCCAAAAACTCGATATGGATCCGAATACAAATACAGATGATTTGTCTGAGACTGAGGTCAATAGTATTCGCAAGGTGATCGACAGCGAATATAAAGTTGAAGGTGAACTTCGTACTGAAGTTTCCATGAATATTAAAAGGTTGATGGATCTCGGATCTTACCGTGGGCTTCGCCATCGAAAGTCACTTCCTGTGCGTGGACAGCGGACAAGTACCAATGCACGAACGCGAAAGGGACCCAAAAGATCTGCAGTTAAAAAGAAAGGTGGCGTTCGAAAAAGTAAATAGGATATTCGTTCGTTGTTCGATATTTGAGGTGCGATGAATGAAAAACGAATAACGAACTTTTAGGCAGGAGCATAATTCATGGCGAAAAAAATCCGTACAAAAAAGAAAGAAAAAAAGAATATATCCAGCGGGGTCGTACATATTCAATCAACGTTTAACAATACCATCGTTACCATTACCGACCCTGCCGGTAACGTGGTATCCTGGTCAAGCGCAGGGGTTCAGGGCTTTAAGGGATCGCGCAAGAGCACACCGTTTGCCGCTCAACTTGCAGCGGAAGATGCCGTAAAGAAAGCCATGGAGCACGGGATGAGAAATGTTGAAGTTTATGTCAAGGGCCCTGGCGCAGGTCGGGAGTCCGCGCTTCGATCTCTTCAGGCTACAGGGTTAAATATTTCAGTGATTAAAGATGTTACACCCATACCGCATAATGGTTGTCGACCACCCAAACGACGCAGAGTTTAAAAAAAATGAAAATTTAAAATCGAAGTTTGAAGATTTTTTGACGGTTTAATTCCATAGAAGTCGGACCGATTGAAAATAGTCAATCTTCAATATAAAGGGGGAACGCTTGGCTCGATATACAGGTTCAGTATGCCGGCTATGCCGACGTGAAAATTTAAAATTGTTTCTTAAAGGAGATCGCTGTTATTCGGATAAATGCGCTTTTGACCGACGGAGTTACCCGCCCGGACAGCATGGGCAGCGTCGTGGAAGAAAGATTTCTGATTACGGGATTCAGCTTCGGGAAAAACAGAAGGTAAAACGGATGTACGGTCTTTCGGAAAAACAATTCCACCTGTTTTTTCAAAGGGCGGACAAACAAAAAGGCATCACCGGAACAAATCTTTTGGTAATTATAGAGCGAAGGCTCGACAATGTTGTTTATCGTATGGGCTTTGTGAATTCTCGTACTCAAGGGCGTCATTTTGTAAGGCACAATCACTTTCTCGTTAACGGGCAAAAAGTCAATATTCCGTCATATCTCGTTAAAATTGGAGATGTGATTGAGGTGCAGGAGAAAAGTCGCAAGATTCAGGCGTTGGAAGATGCACTCGGTGCAGTGGTGCGAAGAGGCATTCCGCAATGGCTGGATCTGGAAAAGGAGAACCTGAAAGGTATTGTAAAGGGGTTACCTTCCCGTGAAGACCTGACAATGCCGATCCAGGAACAACTCATCGTGGAACTCTATTCCAAATAACCGAGATGCGGGATATGAGCTGGAGCGTACATGACGACCGAACGTCTGTATCTCATCTTGCATATCCTTAATGATCCGCAGAAAAAAAATTGGAGATATAATAATGGCGTCGAATGAACTTATGTACATGAACTGGCGTGAGATGATAACGCCAGGAAAAGTTCAAGTAACCAGTAGGCCGACGTACGGCAAGTTCGTTTGTGAACCCCTTGAAAGGGGGTTTGGAATCACAATTGGTAATTCTTTAAGGAGGATTATTCTATCGTCTCTTTACGGAGCGGCTATCGTATCTGTAAAATTTGAGGAAGTGATGCACGAATTCAGTGTTATCCCAGGTGTATTTGAAGACGTGTCCGAGATTATCCTTAACTTAAAGGAGCTGCGATTTAGAACTTCCGACCCTGAACCGAAAACCGTTCGCATTGATGCGGAAGGAGAATGTGAAGTTACCGCAGCTGATATCATCAGCGAAGGCGGAAGATGTGAAGTGCTGAATCCAGAACAGCATATCGCGACCCTTTCATCTGAATCGAAATTGAAAATGACCATGATCGTCAAGATCGGAAAAGGGTATTCATTGTCTGAAGCAAATAAAGATGAAGACGCGCCTCTGGGTTCTATCTCCATCGATGCCGTTTTTTCACCGATTAAACGCGTTACTTACGTGGTGGACAATGCCCGTGTCGGTCAGAGAACAGACTACGACAAACTGACATTGGAGGTTTGGACTGACGGAAGTATCTTGCCTGAAGATGCAGTGGCCTATGCTGCCAAGATTTTAAAAGAACAGATGACGATTTTCATCAATTTTGATGAACTTCTTGAGCCGAAACCTTTGGTAAAGACCGAGGAGATAGAGAAACCCAAGGTAAATGAAAATCTTTACAGAAGTGTTGAAGAACTTGAGCTTTCCGTGCGTAGCGCCAACTGTCTAAAGAACGCAAATATTGTAAAAATTTTTCAACTGGTCAGCAAAACCGAGGCGGAAATGCTCAAAACCAAAAACTTTGGCAGAAAGTCTTTGAATGAGATTAAGGAAGTCTTAATTGAAATGGACCTGTCTCTTGGAATGAAGTTGGAAGGTTTTGAGTTGCCTAAGGAAGATATAGAGGAAGGAGAATAATTAATCCCATGAGACATCGAAAAGCCGGCGTAAAATTAAACCGTACGAGCAGCCATAGAGATGCCATGTTTAGAAATATGGTGACGTCGCTCTTCAAACATGAACGCATTCGTACAACAGATGTTAAAGCAAAGGAATTAAGACGCTGGGCCGATAATTTAATTACTCTGGCGAAACGAGGAGATGTTCATGCAAGGCGCCAGGCACTTTCAATTATGCGGGAAAAAGACGTTGTTCATAAACTTTTTGCTGAAGCTGCCGAGCGTTACGGGGCCGTATCCGGTGGGTATACACGGATCGTCAAAATTGGAAGACGACCGGGTGATGCCGCGCCGATTTCCTTGATTGAGCTGCTCTCTTCCGAAGATGTTAAAAAGAAGAAAACCAAAAAGAAAAAAAAGGCCAAAACCGATGTAGTGAAAAAACAGGTTGCCGAGAAAAAAGAAGTAAAAGAAACAGTAGCAGCTGAAGAAAAGATCAGCGTAGAAGAAGAGGTTAAAGAGGAGAAGGAAGACATCGCGTTAAAAGAAGATACATTCGAAGATGAGGCGGTGGTTTTGGAACCTGAGGTTTCTGCCGAAGACGCGGCCGAAAAGCCTGAAGAGAAGGTCGCGGAACCGGTTGCGCCGGAAGTAACTGAAAAAACTGAGCCTGAACCTGAAAAAACCGAAGATAAAAAGGAAGACATCGGATCAAAAGAATAAATCCGAATTGACGGTCATCCCATGATCCTTTAAAAAGCCTTGTCTTAAAAGACAGGGCTTTTTTTTCGGGTGCTTAGAACAGGGTGTCGGTTTCACCCCATTGGTAATAAAAGACCGTTCCACATGAGGAGAAAACATGTGTGCAGTCCAATCCAGCATAAAGAAAAAAGATTATGATGTTATCATTATCGGCGGTGGTCCTGCCGGACTCTTTGCCGCTCATTACCTGTGCAAGCACTCTGATCTGGAAGTTCTTATTGTCGATAAAGGAAAAGGTCCCCTGAAACGCAAATGCCCGATCACTGAAAACCACAAATGTGTGAAATGTAAGCCCTGCAATATCCTGTGCGGTATCGGAGGCGCAGGTCTGTTCTCTGACGGTAAACTGAACTTCATCCATAAATTGGGCAAGACCGATTTAACCCAGTTTATGTCGGCAGGCAAGGCCCAGGAACTTATCCATGAGACGGAACAGATATTCAACAGATTCGGCATGGACGGCCGTGTTTATCCCACCGATTTGGAAAAAGCCTATAGTATTCGGAAACGGGCCCGGTGTCGCAGGAAACATTGTCTCAGCCAGTGCCACCGGACTGATACCGGCCAAAGCCATTGTGGCAAAGACTTAGTTTGATCTTTTCTTGTCAACTACCTGAATACCCGATCCACAAGCGCCGGAAATTGACTCCGCACCGAATCGACCATTCCGGGATCAATTTCAGCGGTGATAATTTCTTCCTCCTCCCCCGCCTCGGCCAGAACCTGTCCCAGAGGGTCGACAATCATGCTGTGGCCTGCAAAACGGGTGCCGGCGCTGGCGCTGGTGCTGGCGCAGTTACAGGAGAAAAGATACGCCAGGTTCTCATGGGCTCTGGCCCTGTTAAACAATCGCCAGGCCTCAACGCGTGCAAGGGGCCAGGCGGATACAACTAAAAAAAATTTCGCGTTCTTATCGACCATTCTGCGAAAAAGCTCGGGAAATCGCAGATCATAGCAGGTCGAGAATCCGCTTTCTCCCCAAGGGGTATCCGTAACGACAACATCCTTGCCCGGGGTCAAAAGTTCGGCCTCTTCCGACATATAGCCGAAAAGATGGATCTTGCGGTATTTCGCAACAACTTCACCGTTTGGATTCAGCAAAATCGTGGTATTGAACAAATTATCGTTTTCTCTTTCGACAAAACTACCCATCAAAATATGGCATTTTCGCTCACGCGCCTTTTCTTTGAATGCACTGACCGTCGGGCCACTCACCGGTTCGCTGTCAGACTGATACCTGTGGAAAGAAAAAAAACCGCACGGCCATATTTCAGGTAGTAAAATAAGATCGCTTTCGGGTGTTCGTTCCACCATATTTAGCGCGTGTTCAAGGTTATTCTGTTTGGATTGATCGACAATTCCCAGTTGGATGCTCGATACTTTCATCTTCGACCCTCTGATATTAAAAGTGTTAAACCCTATTAATCTGCCCCCACTTTAAATCTGGGACATCTTCGACTTTCGCTCAATCAAGATATTAACATTGTAATTGCGAATTTTCAAATTTTTCTCATAAATTTATTGCTCATTTATTGTTTTGTCGATAGTTTTTCATCCTTAAAGTCATTGCATTGTATTGTATTGGCTTGCAGGGAATCCCAATTTTGTTTATGCTCGACTCGAATCATTGTAGATTTTTTAATGTATCAAGCGCAAGGGGCTGACGGTTCCACAAAGGAGAATAAAATGATTATCGACCACCCCGGAAATGTGACCGAAAGAATCTTGCTCCTCGGTGAAAAAACGTCATGTGTTTATCTTTTAAAGGGAAAAGGCGAGTATGCCATCCTTGGCGGGGGAATGACCTACATCGTTCCCGATGTGATCCGGCAGCTACAGGAATTTAATATAGAAGAGAAAAAGATAAAACAGATGGTGATACTTCATTCCCATTTTGACCACTGCGGGATCGTTCCCTTTTTCAAACGGCGATGGCCATGGATAAAAATAACGGCATCGGCAAGGGCAAAAGAGCTTCTGGACAGACCCAGCGTCATCGAAAGCATTTCATCCTTAAATGGAATGCTGCTGGCTGAACATGGACTCGAAGAACAGGCCGAAACCCTGGGACTGGAGTTTGGCGAAATAGATGTTGAAGATATTGTCGGAGAAGGAGACGTCATTCCCTGCGGTGATCTTTCCATGAAGGTGATCGATACCCCGGGTCATTCTTCATGTTCCATTGCAGTGTATGTTCCTCAGGAGAAAGCCATGTTTGCGTCTGATGCCGGAGGCGTTCCATTTGGAGATAAGGTTTTTACAGCAGCCAATTCAAACTTCGATAAATACCAAGAAAGTCTTGAAAAGATGGCCGGTTATGAAATCGACGTCTATCTGGCCGAGCATTTCGGGGCCAGGACCGGTGATCACGCCCGAGTTTACCTGAAGCAATCCATAAATGCCGCAAAGGAAACAAGGGATATTCTGGAAGCGTCTTATCGTAAAACCAAAGATGTTCAAAAAAGCACCCAAGAGATAACCGACAGATTTATGGAATGGGTGCCCGACGGCTTTATGCCGAGAGATATTATCGCAATGGTGATCGGTCAGATGTTGAAATATATTGCCGTGAAAAACCCGTGAAATATCCGGGATGGATCTCCAACTTGAAATAACCGTTTTATTATGAATATTATCAATACGATAATTCCTATATTTTCGATAATCACCCTTGGATGGTTTGTCCGATTTAAAGGGTTTATTCAGCCGGAATTCTTAGGTCCGGCAAATCGTCTGGTCTATTACCTGGCAATCCCGGCCATGATTTTTCACGCCATCTCTAAAGCTTCCTTAAGGGCCAATTTCGACGTTGCCGTTCTGTTGATCACGCTTCTGCTCGTTCTCACTGTTTTTGCAGTGGCCTGGTGCGTGGGCTTATTTTGGCGGATCCGGAAAGGGGCCCTGGGAACGTTTATTCAGGCCTCCTTTCATGGGAATCTGGGATATATCGGTCTTGCCGTTGCATATTACTCCCTCGGCAATGATGGATTTGTGCGAGCCAGTATTATTGCCGGGTTTGTCATGATATTGCAGAATTTTCTTGCCGTGGTCGCCCTCCAATGGAATTCTGACGATATTTCGGCCTCGAAAAACAAATGGGCGGTCGTTTTACGAATACTGGGCAATCCTGTTATTCTCTCGGCATTTGCAGGTATTTTATTTTCCTTTTCAGGACTCCGGCTGCCCCTGGTTATGGACAGAAGCCTGAAGATTTTGAGCGGACTCGCCCTTCCCATGGCGTTACTCCTCATCGGGGCTTCTCTCTCTTTTAAGTTAATGCAGTTGAAGATATTTCAACTTTTTTCTTCGAGTTTCTTGAAGCTGATTCTACTTCCGGGCTTGGGCGTTATCTTCTATCGTTTATTCCATATAGATCCCCAGGGCTATCTCCCCGGCCTTATCCTTCTGGCATCGCCCACCGCCACTTTAACCTATATTATGGCAAAAGAAATGAACGGTGATGAAGACTTTGCTGTGGCAGCGGTTTCCGTCTGCACCATGCTGTCTGCTGTAACATTTTCCATATGGCTGCATATCGCAGCCGGATAATTCTTGCCTGTACGAAAACTGTCTTTTCCCCCCATATCTGCGACTCAAATTTGATGGTCTCGTAAAAAGTCAGTTTTGCTCGCTCAGTGACCATTTGGGGACGTTTCAAGCGGTGCTGCTAAATCACGCCGGAGGCGGATAAATTTCAGGAACTCGTCGCAAGCTCCTCAAACAGCTTGAAAAATTTAACGCATCAACGCTTGAAACACTGGCTCCCCAAATGATCGGATATCGCTCACAAAAGACTTTTTACGAGTTTGTCAAAATTTAATCCTCGAAATACTACCCGTATCAATCTGGTTAAAATATCCGCTTTCCCGGGTCTTAACGAAAAATTATAGTTTTCGTTCGGGCACATTTCATCTTGATTTAAACTTTTTTCGATCTCCGACGTCTAAGGATACAAAAGATCCCAGAAAGGAGATAAAAAAATGAAAAAGAAAAATCTGACAATCGTTCTTTTGGCAATGGTTTTCACACTGTTATTTATCTCGCCTTCGGCCTGGGCGGGGAGCCCTCAGCAGTATCGATGGGAGGGTGTCGCCATCGGCGCTGGTGCGGTGATTTTAGGGGGTGCACTGATTAATGCTTGTATTTACCCTGTCTCTTATACACATCT
>JAAXQD010000027.1 GCA_012974475.1 Desulfobacterales bacterium | reverse complement strand
TCCTTCTTAAAAAATGTATATCAGCTGCATGTAACCCGAAAAAGTTACCCATTTTCTGGACAGACCAGATCCCTTTCCGACTTTTCATGCACACCACACCCTTGTGATCATCAATCTTGGCGAGATGGCTGAAGCCATAAACATTAATACCGGCGGATACGGATTGCATTCCCCACAATCCTGGCTTGACAACAACAGCGACAATAGGTTTTTTTAGATTCGGAAGGGAAATTGAGTTTAACCCTTCAGCCCTATCAACGCATGTGGTTAACAAAAGAAAAAGTGGCGATTCCGACTCACCTCTTGATCCGCAGATAATACGGCTTCATCTTGAAATTGTTGTTAAACGGTGAGGATTTTACAAGAGTCTAAAATAGGATTTACTTGACTTGACAACCACGAATTATGATATTTGAAACATTAGCGGATATAGGATGCTGGGAAGTTATCACGAAAATTAAAGGAGCATCATTTCTGATGATAAAAGAACAAACCATTGATACTTTGAAATCCTTTTATAATTTAATGGCACAAACCCGCAAAGTGAGGTTTGACATCGTAAACCAACTGTTATCATTTAATTCGGTCTCAAAAGGTCCATATGACGCACTGCAATCGGCTCTCATATCTCTTGAAATGTGCTTGAAAGAAGAACACAAAACCATCTTAAAAATCGATGGCTCAGAATATATTGATGTTGATCTAACTTATGAAATAACAGAGCTAAAAAAGGATATTTATTATCTTGAAAACGGCGAAGATAAATTTATGTCCTATCTTGAATCAATGCATCCTAATTTTTCATCACATGTACAAAACGGTGTAGCACTATTGAAGGGGAAGTATTTCAACTGTTTTATTACAGACAGAGACGGGACAACCAACAATTATTGCGGTCGTTACCGCTCCTCTGTACAATCGATTTACAATGCCGTGTTTTTAACCCGCTTTGCTAAAAATGCTACATCCAATCCCATTATAATCACTTCGGCCCCACTGAAAGACATCGGCATTGTAGATGTAAGTACCATCCCTGACAAGGTCATTATTTACGCAGCTTCCAAAGGTCGGGAGTTCATCGATCTTTCGGGCACACGCAAAAGTTATCCAATCGACGATCAAAAGCAACAACTCATAGGCCGTCTTAATCAAGAGTTGAATCAGTTGATCAAAGATCCTGCCTACGAAAAGTTTTCAATGATCGGATCCGGCTTGCAGTTAAAATTCGGTCAAACAACGATTGCGAGACAGGATATTAACGGCTCAATTCCAGAAGCCAAATCCAAAACATTTTTAGCATTGGTTGAAAGCATTGTAAAAAAACTGGACCCGGCAGGAAAAAATTTTAGGATCGAAGATACCGGCTTGGATATCGAGATTATACTCACTATTTCAGATGAAAAAGCCGGTTTGAAGGATTTTGATAAGGCCGATGCTGTCAAATACCTGGATAAAGAATTAAACCTTGGCTTAGGAAAAGGTCCGCATCTAATTTGCGGGGACACCGGATCGGATGTCCCAATGCTCGAAGCGGCCATGGAAAGTACGGACGATACCTGGTCTGTTTTCGTAACCCGAAATCCGGAATTGGCTGACCGCGTAAAAGCCCTTTGTCCGAATTCGCTAACCGTTCCGGAACCTGATATTCTTATGTCGATATTAAACCAGCTGGCAATACCTCAAATGACGTCTTAGATTTGGTGCATCCTCGACTTTCGCTCAACTGAGGAATACATTTGGAAGAAAATATTTGGAGCAGAAACGAAAGAAGGGAGTATGGCTTTGAAAAAATTTAAAGGTGTAATTTTGGATTTAGACGGTGTGGTCACAGGAACAGCCCGCGTGCATGGCCTGGCATGGGAGAGCATGTTTAACGATTATTTGAAGATGGCTGCCGATCGCGAGGGCACACAATTTATCCCCTTTGATCGCGAAAAAGATTATTTGGAATATGTTGACGGTAAACCCCGAATGGATGGCGTGAAAAGTTTTTTGGAATCAAGAAGCATCCATTTACCTTTCGGCGATTACGAGGATCCACCCGATAAAGAAACCATTTGCGGGCTGGGAAATCGGAAAAATAGGGACTTTCAGGTAGTGCTTCGAAAAGAAGGGCCCCATGTTTTTGATTCCACAATTGCCTTCATTAAAAAGTGTAAACGACAGAAGATTAAAATTGGCGTGGCCTCATCGAGTCAAAATTGTAAGCTTATTCTTGAGTTGGGTAAACTCGAAAAACATTTTGAAACCCGGGTTTGCGGAATCGTCTCCCGTGAATTGAATTTGAAAGGAAAACCGAATCCGGATATTTTTGTAACTGCAGCACAGCGGCTGGGATTAAAACCGGGTGAGTGTGTGGTTGTGGAAGATGCAATTTCCGGGGTGCAGGCCGGCAAAAAAGGAAACTTCGGGCTCACTTTAGGCATTGCCCGAGAAATTGAAGGTGAAACGCTGATTCAAAACGGCGCGGATCTTGTTGTTAGCGACATGGCAGAAATCTCAGTAGCTCAAATCAACGAGTGGTTTGAAAGCGGCATCAAAGCAGATGGATGGAATCTCACCTATAATGCCTTTGATCCCGAGGATGAAAAACTTCGGGAAACATTGACCACTGTCGGCAATGGTTATTTGGGCGTCCGCGGAAGCTGTGAAGGGGAAAATGCTTCAGACGTTTGTTATCCGGGCACTTACATTGCCGGCATGTACAACAAGCTGGCCACCATGGTCGGCGGCAAACGCGTTTACAACAACGATTTTGTAAATTGCCCCAACTGGACGTTGGTCGAATTTGCCATTGGCAACTCAGGTTACAATAGTCCCCTAAAAATGAATATCCTCAGCTATCAGCACAATTTGAACATGCAAGAAGGGGTGATGGAACGCACCATGGTGTGTAAAGATGGCGCGGGAAGAATTACCCGCATCCACAGCCGCCGAATTGCATCGATGGCCGACCCACACCTATGCGCCGTCAAATTCGATATTACGCCGATAAATTACAGTGAAACTATTCGGATTCGGTCCGCCATTGACGGTACGATCATCAATGATAATGTCCCCAGATACCGGCAGCTCAACTCAAAACATTTAGCCCCGGTGTCCGAGGGCAAAACTCAAAACGGAATCTATTTGCACGTTCAAACAAACCGATCCAAATATCAAATTGTGATGCGTGCCAAAACGGTGATGTATGCAGGGAGCCGATCCATTCGACCGACAAAGACGATTACCCGGGAAAAAACGTACATTGCCGAAACTATAACTTTGGACGCCCGGGAGAACACAACCTATTCCCTGGAGAAACTTGTCAGTATTTTCACATCTCTTGATGAAGGGGTTGCCGATCCTTTCAAAGCAGGCACACGCGCACTGGCAAGCATAAAATCCTTCAAAGATATCTATCGACCGAATGTTCGCGCATGGGCTAATATTTGGAAAAAAGCAGACATTCAAATCGATGGTGACCGCTTCATGCAAAAGGTGACCCGGCTGCACATCTATCATCTTATGATTGCCGCATCGCCCCATAACATAAATATCGATGCCGGAATAACCGCCCGCGGGCTTCATGGAGAAGCCTACCGGGGGCATGTATTCTGGGATGAACTCTACATCCTGCCGTTTTTCAACCTTCGATTTCCACAGATCTCAAAAGCATTGCTCATGTATCGCTACAGACGTCTGGACGACGCGCGTCAATATGCCAAAGAGCATGGTTACCAAGGTGCCATGTATCCCTGGCAAACGGCTGACGGCGGTGATGAAGAAACACAAATCATTCACTATAACCCCAATGACGATACCTGGGGGCCTGACTTGAGTCGTCTTCAACGCCACGTTTCTATTGCGATCTTTCTTAATACCTGGCGGTATTGGGCGGATACCAAAGACAAGAAATTTTTGAAGCAATACGGTGCTGAATTAATGCTGGACATTGCCAGATTCTGGGCAAGCATAAGCCGACTGGATGAAAACACAGAAAAATACTCCATTGAGGGTGTGATGGGGCCGGATGAGTTTCACGAAAAATTACCGAATTCAGACGCCCATGGTCTAAAAGACAATGCCTATACGAATATCATGGTGGTATGGCTTCTGGAAAGAGCACTACAAGTCGTTGCAGAGCTGCCGGTCAAAACGCTCCATCAATTAAATCAAAAAATTGGGTTTGAGATTTCAGAGACCGACAAATGGAATGATATCTGTCACAAAATGAATGTGGTGATCACCGCTGACGGTATTATCAGCCAGTTTGATGGATATATGGACCTAAAGGAGTTGAATTGGGACCATTACAGAAAAAAATACGGCAACATTCATCGAATGGATCGTATTCTAAAGTCAGAAAAGAAATCTCCGAACGAGTATAAACTGGCAAAACAGGCCGACACCCTGATGACCTATTATGTTCTGCCCCCGGAAGAGGTGGCCTGCATACTGAATAAACTGGGCTACTCAGTGGATGATCCCATCAGATTGATGCAAAAAAACTACGAATATTATGAGCAGCGAACCAGCCATGGATCGACATTAAGCAAGGTGGTCCATGCGGTGATCTCCAGCTATATGAAAGCCCAAGACACCGCCTGGGAATGGTTTACGGAGACCATGATGTCTGATATTTATGACACTCAGGGTGGAACGACGCCTGAGGGTATTCATTGCGGCGTAATGGCTGGTACGGTGGATGTCGTGACACGTTATTTTGCAGGAATCGATTTCTCAAAAGCTGTCCCGGAAATCAACCCCCATCTCCCCCCGCACTGGCAAACCTTGGCAATGAAGGTCTGCCATCAAAATATTTGGTACGATGTTGAATTATCACATAACAAAATTACGCTTGCCGTAAGCGGCAGAATAAATGCGCCCCAGCCGATAAAAATTAAGGGGAAAACGGTGAGACTTTCGCCAGGTAAACTACGGACAGTGAGATTTAAACCCTCTTTAGGAAAGTAAAAGTGCCAAATTACATTTATCAATATATTTTCGAAAATTATTTAACGCCGGAAAGAATACCACGAAAAGTTCAATATGCGCCGGGAATTGATTTTGTATTAGCTGTATCCGGGGCCGCCGCTTCCGGAAAAACCACTTTTTGCCAAGGTATGATCAACTATTTGGCCCAGCAAAAAATGGGTGTTGTCCATGTGCCTTTGGACGGCTATCTTTTGGATCGTAAAACTCGCAACCAAAAGAAATTGAGCGGGTATGATCCGAGATCATCCGACCTTCCAAAAATGATTGATGATATGAAGATGTTTATTTATGAGGGCAATTCGATAGACTTGCCGATATACAACCATAAGAACGGAAACCATGAGCCGCCCCTTCGTATTGAACCCGCCCGAGTGGTCATTTTAGATGGTATTATGTCGCTGCAATACGAATTGCGTGAACGATTTACCAATTTAAATATCTTTTTTGTCAGCGATGACATAGTCATACGGGGATTGAGATTGCTGGTGGACATGGAAGAGCGCGGCTATTCCGTATTTGAAGCGCTGGCTCATTCTGATGAAGAATTTGCGCATTACAATAAATGGGTCCATCCTCAAATTACTTTCGCACACATAAAAATTTGGATTGGAAAAAATCGCGAACTCTCTATCCTACCAAAAGAGGTCAGGTCAAATAAACAATAAGACTTGAGATATCCGCAATTTATCGCTGCGGCATAAAATCCCTCAATAAATTTGATATGTTATGAGGATCACACTTGGATAAAGCCTCATTTTCAGACTGGATTGAGGCAGGAGAAATCAATATATTGTGGTCTGAGTATTAGCCGATTTGCCGGGGTTTTTTTTGAGTCTGCCTCGTTGATGAATTAGGGTAATCCTAAAAATCGTGAGCATTGGGTTCAAATCATCATTACGATTCCTGAAATATCATCTATAGATCACAACCGCAACCAAACCACCGATAAGAGAATAATAC
>JAAXQD010000132.1 GCA_012974475.1 Desulfobacterales bacterium | reverse complement strand
CCATGAAAGGGTTCTGGGTTCATAGTTCCTGGTTCATAGTTCCTGGTTCTGGGTTCATAGTTCCTGGTTCCTGGTTCATAGTTCCTGGTTCTGGGTTCATAGTTTCTGGTTCCTGGTTCTGAGTTCTGGAGCCGGGTGTCAGGACTCCGAGCACCGGCGAAGTTAAATTTAATTACATGGAACTGTTGCTTTATAGCAAGCTGTATTTTTAGAATATCGGCCGGCAAAATGAGAGGATGCGCGTTTGACGGTTGCATAAATCGCATAAGGATATCCGGTGGGCGGAAGAAGTATTTTATTCTTTAGACCATTTCATGAGCATTTGGGTTATCTCTTTGAGCATCTCATCGGGATTTTCCATACAGTCGTGCCCTGCCCCGGGGATCTGTCTGACCCTGACGTTCTGATTTCCTGATTTTCGAGCGACCTGTGCCAATGCCTCTGGTTCCCATTCCTCGACAATATGATCTTTTTCCCCCCTGATCAATAGCATGGGCAGATCGATCTTATGGATGTGCCTGTATGTCATTGTCGCATGCGCCTCAGGCCCCGCCATGAACCACCAGGTTTTGTACGTGAAAATTTCGTCACTCAAAGGTTCCAGGCTTGGCCCCCTGGAATGATAAAAAATCAAGATTTCATCACGGGCGCTGTTGTAAGGATCATCTCCAAGTACGGCTTTTGCCTTCTCAGATGCTTCTTCATAAGTAGGAGAACTCCCCCATTCTGCAAATCGTTTCCTTTTACTATCGGGGGATGAGTAGAGAAGGCCTTCGAGGATCAACCCTTTCACATTGGCATGTTCTCGGTTCGAGGCCCAGTATGCCGCCATGCAGGCGCCTAAACTATACCCCAGAATGAAAATATTTTTAAACCCTTCGCCGGTCAAAAACTCAACGGCGGCGTCGATGTCTTTTATGGTGTCGTCGAAGATGCCCTGCCCGGTGATTTGCCCTGCATAGGCAAGTCTTGTATTCATGGACATGGTGTTGAAACCGCGCTCGACCAGCGCGTGGGGTAGAAGGCGCGGGGTGCCTCTCGCGAGGAAATGGCCCAGCTGACCGTGAATCTGGAGCAATATCGGAATATCCAGGATTTCTTCTTTGCGGTGGGACTCCGCTGTAATCAGGAGAGAGTTTATCAGAAAACGATCCCGGGTTCTGAATCTGATCAACTCCTGCCGTTCACGAATCTTCATTCACGCATAACTCCTTTTGGCCGTTTACTGTCAAGCTTCGATTCAACTTAGGTTTAAGAAAACCGGTCATTGAGCCACCTTAAGGTGATTTGCCCAAGTTCATGGTGTCTCCCTTCAAACGTATGACCGGCTTCGACAAAAAACTGAGTGACGTCGCTATTCCCCGCATCCATTGCAACTTTGCCCAGGTCCTCGAACTCGCTACGGTCTAGGATATCATCATGCAACGCGTGGACGAGGAGAATCGGCACTTCCACCCGTCCCATGTGCTTATACACTTTAGTCCCTTCAGCCTCAGGGCCTGCAAGGGACCACCAGGTTTTAAGCGTGTACACTTCACTATGTTCGGGAAGGTATGTGTCTCCGTGGGCACGTTTTACAACAAAGGGTTCGTCCCGGGCAGGTTCTTCTCCTGCCGAGGGTTTGAAAACGCGTTTTGCTTTTTCATAAATCTCGTTATAGGTGGGCTCGCTGTTGAATCTTCTCCATCTTCGACGGATGGTGTCCGGCATCGAGTAGGGCGTTGCAATGGCGATGATGCCTTTGACAGCGGAAAATTCCGGAAGATCATGACCCAACGCTGCATACCTTATGGCCATGCAGCCGCCGAGTCCGTGTCCGGCAATGACGATCTTTTTGAATCCTGCCTTCCCGAGGAACTCACACGCTTTGCCGATCTGGGGCATTGTGTCGTCGAATATGCCGAATCCGAAAAAAAGACCCAGATTGGCAAGGAGTGTGTTCATGGTTAAAGAAGAAAAACCATGGGCAGCGAGGACGCTCGGGAGCTTATGTTCGGTTTCATCGAGCAGATTGCCCAAGATCCCATGCAGGCGAAGAATTACAGGCCTTTCCGCTATATGTTTATTTTGAGTGGGCATCCCGTATAAAAGCGCATCGATTTTGTGATTATCAAACGGAATCGAGATTATGGTGCCCGAGCACCTTTCTACCTGCATGGCGCATCCCCGAGATGTGTATGGTTTGAGCAGCTTCTACCTGTTTGTCCGAAAACGATCGTCCCAAAATCGATCAACAGAGAGACTCCCGATGATTTCTTATATCAGCATTATGGTTTTTGAAAAAGAGGGAATATAAAGAATATAAAATATATAAAAACAGGTGAATGGGGTAAAAGGTGTGTTTTCCCTTCTTGAGGCGCCAGGGTTTCTGAATCAATCAAATAAGCCCCATGGATCTCAAGAGCGGCCTCGGATGATATTCACACCGTATTTTCTATGGCGTGATCACCGGAGACTTCAGACAAACCACTTTGTAAAAGCAAATGTGAATCCCTACAATTACAAAAAAAGGGCCGGGATTTATTCCCGGCCCTTTGAACACTATTTGTATTTAACGACAGCAAGGATCGACATAACAACAAGGATCAACGTAACAGCCGCAGGGATCAACACCCTGGCAGCAACAAGGATCGATCGTATAGCAACAAGATTCAGAAGCTTTTAGATCCCCACTGTCGGTATTGTCTGATTTTTTATGGTCGCTCATAAAATCACCTCCTTCGATCTTGGTAGAGGTGAGACGTTTGTTGCCCCGCATTCCATTCAATCTGGTATTTTATCTAAAAGTAACACGGCAACGTCGCAACTCTATTATCAAATATAATCCCACATTGTGGCACTGTCAATTTCTTCGATCAAAAAATAAATTATTAACCCGACAATTAAAAAACCGTCATTCCGGCCGCACCCCGGACTTGATCCGGGGGGAGAGCCGGAATCCATAACACATTGTATTTCCTGGATTCCCGCCTTCGCGGGAATGACATGAGGGTAAAATAAGTAGGTTATCTCCCAGATCCCAGAGGGTTCAAGGATTTGATGAATCAAGGTGGCAAGGGGTCGAGTGAAATGCTAAATAATTACAAAGGTTTGAAAGCCTGGCAAAAATCATGTGAACTCTGTTTAGAGATGTATACAATAACAGCAGAATTCCTTAACCCTGGCCCAGACCGGTCACCAATACTCTATACTCAAAAGGCATGTTTGTAATGGTGCATAGGTCATATCAAAATATGAGCAATGCGCACCAGGGCGGGCTTTAGCTCACTTTAAACTTTAGTTCACTTCAAACTCTTTCAGGGATTCTTCAGGCAAAGCCATAACTCTCTGACCTGGCCCGGAGGACCAGGTTTTTAACAACCAAACAAAGATTTTGTGTTCTCTGAGCTATTGTCCATCCAGAATTGTAAAATGGGCACGGTACGTTTCCTATGCTGCATCCCTGTCTCTTTCTATCCGCATGTTAGCTTTAAGCCTAAATGCGATGGTTCATGGGTAAAGCCTTTTTCTTTCGCTCTTTTTCACCTCTGAAAATTTGCGATACGGCTTCCTCTGCCCCTGGGGAGTGTTCTTGTGAATGAATGCCGGAGCTTTGTAATCAAAAGCTGACAAGGTCCGTTGCTCGATCTTTGAACCGATGATTCGATTGATGGCATGAACCATCTTGCGATCGTCTCCGGTAATAAGGGTTAAAGCTTCGCCCGTGTGAGTGGCGCGGCCGGTCCGACCGATACGATGAATGTATGCTTCGGGAGTTGAGGGGATATCGTAGTTAATGACATGCGAAATCCGGGTTACATCAATTCCGCGAGCGGCGATATCGGTAGCCACCAGGATCTGAAAAGTCCCATCCCGAAAGCCATCCAATGCAGCCTGACGTTTGCCCTGGGAAAGGTTCCCTTGCAGTGTAGCCGACCGGTAGCCGGCAACAGACAATTTCTTCCCCAGGCTCTTGGCTCGGTGTTTGGTTCGAGTAAAGACCAGAACCGACCGGATAGGGGTGGTACCCAACAGATTTAACAAAAGCGCCGTTTTCAGATGCTGGGCGACCGGGTAGAGCGCATGGCTGACAGTGTCTGCAGGCGCGGTCGTTCCTATCTGAACCGTGACCGGTTTTCCCAGGATGTCCTTGGCCAGGTGTCGTATTTCGGTGGGCATGGTAGCCGAGAAAAGCAGCGTCTGGCGCACTCGTGGAAGATGCGTCAAAATTCTTCTGATATCGGGAAGAAAACCCATATCGAACAACTGGTCAGCTTCGTCTATTACCAGCACTTCCAGTTTGGAGAAATCGGCGGTACGACGACCGATATGGTCGAGAAGCCTACCGGGACACGCAACGACGATATCGGCACGCTTCAGTTTTTTAATCTGCGGGTTAATACCCACGCCACCGTAAACCGCAACGCTTTTAAGGCGGGTTTTGCGCCCCAGGATTTCGATATCCTGATGAATCTGTTCGGCCAGTTCCCGGGTGGGAGCCAGGATCAGGGCACGGGGACAACCGCATTTGTTCCCCATCAGACGATTCAAGATCGGCAGGACGAATGCCGCCGTTTTGCCGGTGCCGGTTTGGGCTATCCCCATCACATCGCAACCCTTCTGGACCGGCGGGATTGCCTGAGCCTGAATCGGTGTCGGGACACCATATCCCGCTTCTAAAACACCGGCCGCAACAGCGGGATGAAAATTAAATGATTCAAAATTCAATATATACCTTCTTTCTGTGTTCCAATAAAAAAAGCCCCGGAGTTATTCCGGGGCTTACTCATATTTTTTGATTGACAACCAGGAACACTATTGTTGGATGAACAATATGCCTTGCAAAAGTCTTTGTCAAGCCTATTCGTTAAATTGACAGCTACCGGGGTGACTGATGATTTTATACACCTGGCTCGAGGCCGCGATGTCCTGCATCAAAAAAACACCGCCTGATTTGAGCGATTTGCAGATGCCGGCTAACACGCTATCAGGTCTTGCCTGATCGCAAATGGCATCAAAATCCGTAATGAAATCAAATCGACCGGGGACATCAAAAGTTGTTGCGCCTTCACCTATTTTCCAGCAGCAACTTTGGCCACGCTGGCACGCAAAGCCTTTGATCCGGCGTTGCTGACAGAGCGCTTTACAATAATATCGACGGGACTCACTGCTTTGCCATAATAAGCTTCATTCCATTTGTCCCTAGTCGAAATGACAGAGCCCTCCAATGAAACACCCGCGTAAGCGCCTTTGGTTCGCGAAAAAGAAAAAATGTCAGCCACGATATTCGATTTGGCACCTGCGCCCACCGGCCCAACGGCAATGGAAGTATCACCCCCGAGCTTGAAAGAAGAGGTAAACAGTGCATCCACAGCCTTCTGGGTCCTCACCATCATAATAACTTCCGCTGCCTCGGCACCGATCTGAAGCCCAAAGGTTCCGGAACCAAGGGTGTAAAACGCCGGTTGGCTCCATTGTCCCGTTTTATCGTTTTTGACAATGAGCACGCCACTGCCTCCGGAACCCCCAATAACAAATCCCGCCTTCAGCAAACTCGGAATAATGATCAGTCCTTTGGCCTGGTTCAGATTTTCCTTCAACCATGCCTGGTTTGTATCAGCCATGAAGCTTTCAAAGGTTACACGCGCCGTATCCACGAGCCCTTGCTGCTCAGCGGGTTCCGCCGCTGCTGCCGGGATGGTGAATCCGACAACCATAGTGCTGATAATGGCTGCAAATAGAACATTTAATAATCTGTTGCTTGTTTTTTTCATGGGTTTAACTCCTAATGTAGAATAGCGGTTAATAATAAGGATTCTTCTCCAATTTAGTTGGAGAAGAGGGTCCAAGGATTCCAGGGGTCAAGGGTTTGTTTTCTAAAGACTTTATCACCGCCTTTAACAGTCTTTCGATTTCTGCGATGTCTTTTTGAGTGGTCCCGATTCACCTTTTTCAAATAAATCTAAATCCCCTGCT
>JAAXQD010000072.1 GCA_012974475.1 Desulfobacterales bacterium | reverse complement strand
ATTCGGAGGTAGATTACCCACGCGTTACTCACCCGTGCGCCACTTTACTATCTTCTGCAAGCAGAAGAGTTCTCGTGCGACTTGCATGTGTTAAGCACGCCGCCAGCGTTCATTCTGAGCCAGGATCAAACTCTCCAATTAAACACAATAATTGCAACTGATTTTATACAGGTGCAATCAATTAACTATGAGACCTAACTCACAAGCTGTCACTATTTAGTTTTCAAAGATCAAGAACGCCGTTAAAAATAACGACTTTTTATTACATTGACACAAAAAACAATAAGCACATTCATTATATTATTTTAATCCAATTTGTCAATGTTTTTTTTATTTTTTTTCCACACATTTGAAACAAGATTTCAACCTGTTTAAGTCGAGCGGAAACGATACTTTTAAAATTAATCGTTCGCTTTGTCAAGCATTATTTTTGATTATTTTTATTTTATGATACCTTTTTTTTCCGGCCCTTAACAGTATCTCCTGATCAACGATATCTCGCTCGGTCAACAGATCGTCAAACGATTCTATCCGTTGGCCGTTAACATAGGCCCCTCCCTGCTCGATGAGCCTTCTGGCATGACTTCCCGAGCTTGCAAGGCCCACCATCTGATAGAGTTTGAAGGCCGGAATTCCCTCTTTGAACCGGTCTAATTCTATAATGGAATGTGGGGTCGAATCAATTTCCACGGCCGGCAAAACACCATCCAACTGCCCTTGAGCATTATTGACGTCAGCACCATTTCTTGGAACCGAACTTGACGACAGGATCTCTTCGGGAACAACCCGAGGGCCAAACATGCTTTCCGCAGCACGATATGCTTTGAAGGCTTCTTCTCTTCCATGTGCGAGCTGCGTGACTTCAAAGGCCAATATGACCTTGGCGCTGTTTAAATCGGCACCGCTTAATTTTTCGAGGGCCCGGATCTCTTCTATGGGTAAAAATGTAAAAAGGGCCATAAATCTGACGACATCCCGATCGTCCGTGTTTATCCAGTATTGATAATATTCATAGGGAGATGTTTTAGCCGGATCAAGCCACACAGCCCCGTCTGCTGTTTTACCCATCTTAGCACCGGTGCTGGTGGTTATCAAAGGAAAGGTAATGCCAAATGCAGTTTCTTGGCGAACCCTTCGAATCAATTCAATTCCGGCAACAATATTGCCCCATTGATCGCTTCCTCCCATCTGCAATCTGCATGCGTGATGGCCATAAAGTTCCAAAAAATCATATGCTTGCAAAAGCATGTAGTTAAATTCAATAAAATTGAGCCCCTCTTCGGATTCAAGACGCATTTTATAGCTTTCAGCCTTTATCATTCGATTCACAGAGAAATGTCGGCCAAAATCTCTTAAAAACGGAATATATTCCAGCTTAGTCAACCAGTCGGCATTGTTCAACATCAGCGCCTTTCCCTCTCTGAAATCGAGAAATCGGGAAAGCTGTTTTTTGATGCCAACGGCATTTTCTTCAACCATCTCGGGGGTCAGCAACTTTCGCATCTCGGTCTTTCCACTCGGGTCCCCCACCAGGCCGGTACCGCCTCCCACAAGGGCTATCGGTCGATGTCCCTGTCTTTGAACGTGCGCCAGCGACATGATCGGGACCAGGCTTCCGACATGGAGACTGGATGCTGTTGGGTCAAAACCGATATAACACGTGGCCTGTTCGGCTTCGAGATAATTTTTCAGTTCTTGATCATGGGTGGCCTGCTCTATAAATCCTCGTTCTTTAAGGACATCGATTAAGTTCGCCATACGGTAATCCTCTTAGAAAATAGGAAATGGGAATTAGAAAATATATAACCACAAATGGGCGCAAATGTAATTAGAAGACGAGAAGGTCTCGGAAAACAGGAAGTTAAGAAGGTTAGAAGATCAGAAGGTCGGAGACTCTCGTACATGCCAACCTTCTTACCTTCCCACCTTCTCACCTTCTTGCTCTTCACCTTCTTACCTTCTTATTTTTCAAAATATTTGTGCTTATTCGTGTTCATCCGTGGTTTCCCTTATCCTCTTTCCTCTTTTCTCTTTCCTATTTCTGGATTAAATGTTTTGGTTTTTGGTGCTTGAAATTTGTATTTTTAAACACAAGGTCTCTTATTTGTTGGCATACTCAACCGCCCGGGTCTCACGAATCACCATTACTTTGATTTGACCCGGAAAAGTTAACGACTCTTCAATTTTTTTAGCAACATCTCTGCTGAGAAGGGTTGCCTCTTCATCGGAAATAATCCCGCTTTCCACAATAACCCTTAGCTCTCTCCCTGCTTGAATTGCATAGGTGTTTGCAACCCCTTTAAATGAATTTGCTATGCCTTCAAGATCTTCCAATCTTTTTATATAGTTTTCAAGCAATTCTTTACGAGCCCCCGGCCTGGCCCCCGACAATGCGTCTGCAGCTTGTATCAGCAAATCATACACCGATTCCGGCGTTACATCTTCATGATGGGCAGCAATCGCATGCACAATTTTAGGAGTTTCGCCAAATTTTTTCGCCAACTTGGAGCCGATGATAGCGTGTTGCCCTTCAACCTCGTGATCAATGGCCTTTCCGATATCATGCAGCAATCCCATACGTTTTGCCATTTTAGGGTTAAGACCCAATTCAGAAGCCATGATACCACACAACACCCCAACCTCAACCGAATGTTGCAACACATTCTGAGCATAACTGGTTCGAAATTTTAACCGCCCAATATATTTAATGAGCTCGTTATGGATACCATGAACGCCCAAATCAAAGGCTGCCTGTTCCCCAGCCTCTTTGATCGTCGAATCAACTTCTTTTTCTACTTTTTTGACGACATCCTCGATACGGGCCGGATGGATTCGACCGTCGGCTATCAAGCGGATCAGCGAAAGCCTGGCAACTTCCCGTCGAACCGGATTAAAACCTGACAAAATAACGGCCTCGGGGGTATCATCAATAATAAGGTCGATCCCTGTTGCCGCTTCCAGCGCACGGATATTTCGACCTTCCCTCCCGATTATTCTCCCCTTCATTTCATCGTTCGGGAGCTGAACCACCGACACCGTCCGCTCAGCAACAAAATCACCGGCGTATCTCTGAATTGCAGTGGCCATTATCTCAGCAGATTTTTTATCCGCCTGCTCTTTTGTTTCATTCTCTATCCTTTTTAGTATTTTGGCGCTTTCATAACGCGCCTCGTTCTCCATGGCTCTGATGAGAAGCTCCTTGGCCTGATCCACTGTTAAACCGGAAATCTTTTCGAGCTGCCGCTTCTGTTCTTCAATGAGCTCATCGTATTTTTTCTCCTTTTGCTCGACCGCTTCCTCTTTTCTGATAGACTTTTTTTCTTTCCGTAAAATATCCCGTTCCCGACGTTCGAATTGCTCGAGTTTGCGTTCGATATTTTCCTCTTTTTGCATCAACCTTTTTTCTTTCTTTTTCAATTCAGATCGAGTGTCTTTGGTCTCAGCATCGAACTCGCTTTTCATTCTGAAAAGCCTGTCTTTAACCTCCAGCTTGGCCTCTTTAAGCAACGTCTCAGATTTCAATTTTCCAGCTACTAATATTCGGGATGTCTCTTTTTCAGCCGCCTTGACTTTTTGGGCGACAATTAACCCTTTGACCCAAAAGGCGATTGCAAAACCTATAACAAATGCAACTGTGCCGATTAATAAATTATATTCACTCATTATCTCTTCTCCCTGGAAATGTTTATATCCAATCAACCCAGTTAAAGATCAATATGTACATCGTTAAGACACTACAAAATTGTCTCGTTTTGTCTGTTAAAATTTTCATATCAGATAAAAACGAAATTGCCTACTTTACGAGACGTCGTATAGAAAACCGTATAGTGAGATAGATCGGAAAGAAGAATATAAGGAGAAAAAAGGTAAGGCTATCTTTTCAATGTTTAATAAATTAAAAAATAGACGGGTACAGTATCAGGCTGAGTAAATTTCTTCAGCGCTTTTTCTGAATCTGAATTAAGCAGAACCCCTGCCACAATGCCGTGTTGGGAGGTCTTTGAACCATAAAAATAAAGTGGGTGCCTTTTAATTTCTTTAGGCTTTTCTGTACAAGCAGAACCTGCACACCAAAATCAGAGAAGGCTCCCTTTAAATGGATGTTGGGTCAAAGAACATCTTCCAATCACAAACACGGCAGGGGCCACTAGCTTGTGTTAAAAAGTGCAAACACCTTCAAGGTCGTGAATATTCCGGGAGGATCACAAGAAATAACTATTGTTGTCCTCTAATGATACAGACAAAAGGGAGGATAAAGGAATTAAAACAACATGCTACAATTTCTTGACATCATTTTTTAGATAACTTTCAACCAGTTACTGCCACACCGAGCGCGTGTATCAGATTCGCCGACTTTTTAGAAATATTACTTAACAAATCTGAATGACTTTTTTTCAATTCAACATTTTCATTGGCTATATTAAGTGCGGCCAAGAGCAACGTGGTAAGTTTATTGCCAGACGATTGATTCGGATGTTGCTTCTCGATTCTGGCCACCTCTTTGACCAGATAATCCGCAACCTCTTTGGCATGGGCCACATTGGATTCCGCCTTAAATGTATAAGGTTGACCAAAAAGCTCTATCGTTACAAGTTGCTCCAATGATTATCTCTTTTACCTTTCCAAAACCTTCCTTTGCGGTCACTATCCAGCGTCCGCAATATCCCCTAGTCTGACCAAAAGACTGTCAATCTTTGACCGGATCAAGGCTCTTTCTTGTGAATAACTGCTTTCAACCTCATTTTTACCTTGAAGCTCTTCCTCTAACTTATTGATTTTATTACTGAGTTCTAAGTTAGTCGTTTCGTGCGACTTTAAAACATCAATCAATTTTTCAACTTTTTTCTCAATTTCCTCAAATTGTCCTACAATAAATTCATTGTCCAATCTTACACCTCACAATAATACTAGCTTAATATAATCTCACATATCGACGAAAGTCAAGATCTATTCCGTATCCTGTTACGCAGAATATTTTCAGCCTGAATAAGGTCTTGTGGGTTGTTGACCCCAACGGTCTCCTCCCAATCGTCGCCAACCATTACGCCGGCAACCCGTCCTTCCCTATATCCAATTTCAACAATATCCGTTAGATAAAACTCACCCTGAACATTTTCCGAGTTTACTTGTTTCAACGAATCGAACAAGAACGCCTTTCTCACACAATAAATGCCTGTATTAATGATTTTTATTCTCTTTTGCTCCGTTGAAGCGTCTGCCTCCTCTGCGATCCCCAATAACCGACGGTTTTCACCAAAGAGAATCCTTCCATATCCTTCGGGGTTATCGACCTCGACGGCCAACAGCGATATATCACGCTTGCCGTTAACATGATCTTCAAAAAGCCGCATTAACGTTCCATAAGTAATTAACGGAACATCGCCGCACAAAATAATCACTTCCTTCGTGTTATCAGACAGATGAGGAAATGCGCATGAAACAGCATGGCCCGTTCCGAGCTGTTCTTCTTGCACGGCAAAGATAATATCGGCATTTTCTGACACCACGCTTCGAACTTTTTCGGCCTGACTTCCAATAACCAACACTACGTTCTGACCCGCAATTTTTTGGGCGGTCTCCACAACATACAGCACCATGGGTTTACCCAGTATCTCGTGAAGCACCTTGGCTTTCGGAGATTTCATGCGGGTTCCCTGGCCTGCTGCAAGTATGATTACAGCCGGTTTTCTGTCGGTATTTGCCATGTATTTTTTTTAAAATTCAGTATAAACTATCATTATGAAAAACTGGGCGGTCGCCGTTTCAATCATTATATGTTGATCTTTAACGAAAATCTACAAAAAAAGGGCAAACCTTATAAGGGGTCTGCCCTCAAGACAAAAAGATGAGATCACCTATCCCCTTTTCAGGGATAAATTCAGGTTATGAAGTCAAAATCCGATACAATAAGGACACTTATTATCGCGTTTCAGCCAGCCGTACACGATACAGAGCCCTTTCCAGAGCTGCTCTGGCCCTGTTAAAATCGATATCTTCGGCCTTTTCTTTTGCCAAACGATCCTGGGCGCGTTCCATGGCTGTTTTGGCACGATCTGAGTCAATATCGCGCCGTCTTTCAGCTGATTCTGCCAAAACGGTAACTTTATTCGGCAGCGCCTCAGCGAATCCGCCGCTTACAAAAACAAATTTTTCTTTCCCGTCAGCAGCCGTATAATGGACAGTGCCCGTTTTAAGAGTGGTTAAAAAAGGCGTATGCCCGATGAGCACTCCGAATTCCCCGAGAGTTCCGGGAGCAACAGCGATTTGGACTTCTTCGTCAACCACATACTTTTCAGGGGTAACAACTTCTAATCTAATATTTCCAGCCATAGTATATAAACCTTAAGCCCTTTTTAACAGATTAAGCAGCAGCCATTTCCTTGGCATTTTCAAGAACCTCTTCAATGCCTCCTACCATATAGAAAGCCTGTTCCGGAATAGCATCATGTTTTCCGTCAATAATTTCCCCGAAGCTTCTTACATTATCTTCAATCTTTACGTATGATCCAGGTTTACCGGTAAATACTTCAGCGACGTGGAAAGGCTGTGACAGGAATCTCTGAATTTTTCTTGCACGCTCAACAGTAATCTTGTCTTCATCTGAAAGTTCGTCCATACCAAGAATTGCGATAATATCCTGCAGTTCTTTGTATTTCTGAAGAATCTGCTGTACTTCTCGAGCGACTCTGTAGTGCTCTTCTCCGATATACGCAGCATCAAGAATCCTTGAAGTTGAGTCAAGAGGATCAACTGAAGGATAAATACCAAGCTCTGTAAGCTTCCTTGAAAGAACAACAGTCCCGTCAAGATGTGCAAATGTGGTAGCAGGAGCAGGGTCGGTAAGATCGTCAGCAGGTACGTAAACACACTGTACAGCTGTAATTGACCCCTTGTTTGTTGAAGTAATCCGTTCCTGAAGTTCACCCAGGTCAACAGCCAGCGTCGGCTGATAGCCAACAGCAGAAGGAATACGACCAAGAAGAGCGGATACTTCGGCGCCGGCCTGTGTAAACCGGAAAATGTTATCGATGAAGATAAGAACGTCCTGGCCTTCCTCGTCACGGAAATATTCAGCACATGTAAGAGCTGAAAGAGCAACACGGGCCCTGGCTCCAGGAGGCTCGGTCATCTGACCGTATATCAATGCTGCTTTGGGGAGAACGCCTGAATCCTTCATCTCGTGATAAAGGTCGTTACCTTCACGGGTCCGTTCGCCAACACCTGCAAAAACGGATATACCGCCATGCTGCATAGCAATATTGTTAACCATTTCCATCATGATAACGGTCTTGCCAACACCGGCACCGCCAAAAAGTCCCATCTTACCACCACGGGGAAACGGTACGAGAAGGTCGATAACCTTGATTCCTGTTTCAAGAACATTTACACTAGTGTCCTGCTCTGTAAATGCCGGAGCTTGCCTGTGGATCGGCATCATCTTTTCCTGGCTTACAGGGCCAAGGCCGTCAACAGGTCTTCCTACAACATTCAGAACTCTTCCCAAAGAAGCCGCACCAACCGGCATCATAATATCCTTGCCGGTGTCTCTTACTTCCATTCCGCGGACAAGACCGTCGCTTATATCCATAGCGATTGTTCTTACAACGTTATCTCCAAGATGCTGTGCTACTTCAACAACGAGGTTGTCGGCTTCGTCGTTGATAACCGGGTTTGTAATTAAAAGCGCTGTATAAATTGTAGGCAGCTTTCCAGGTTCAAACTCAACATCCACTACAGGACCCATAACCTGTACTATTTTCCCAACATTTTCACTCATCTATAGACCTCCTATAAAATCTATATTAGTATATCTTTTTATATATAATTCCGAGTTTAACCTTTAAGCGCCTCGGCTCCACCGACTATATCCATTAATTCTGCAGTAATAGCAGCCTGCCTTGCCTTGTTATAAGTGAGCGTAAGTTCATCAATCATGTCACTACACGCGTTGGTTGCGTTATCCATAGCCATCATACGTGCAGCATGTTCACTGGTGGATGTTTCAAGCAAGGCACTGAACAACTGGACAGAGACGTTCTTTGGAAGCAGAATCCCTAAAAGCTCAGCGGCTGGCGGCTCACAAATATGCTCTGCGAGATAAGGAGCATCTTCATCACCTTTATCTTCAGATTCTGAAGATTCAACCGAAGCAATCGGAAGAATCTGTTTTGCGACCGGAACCTGTTTTCCCATGCTGACAAATTCTGCATACACTACATAAACTTCATCATATGACCCGGAAAGGAACCCTTCAACCAGGCTACTGGCTGTCGTTGATGCCACATTAAATCCAAATGTTGCCCCAACAACGCCGAGATGCTCGCTTATCCTGGCCATATTTTTCTTCCGGCACCAGTCACGTCCCTTTTTCCCAAAATTAGTGAAAGATATTTCAAGATTTTCACCGGCTTTTTCTTTATGGAGTTCTGCAGCCTTTGTAATAAGGTTCATATTAAAACCTCCGCACAGCCCCCTGTCCGACGTACACAGGACAATATGGATATTTTCAACTTCCTCTTTGGGGACCAGCAAAGGACTTGCTTCCTCACCGGCTTTTTCAGCAAGGCTTCCCAGAACTTCTTCGAACTTCTCAGCATACGGCCGGAACCCGTCCATTCTCTGCTGGGCTCCACGCAATCTGGAAGTTGCCACCATATTCATAGCCTTTGTGATCTGCTTTGTCTTCTTTACACTTCCAATTTTTGTCTGGACTTCCTTTAATGTTGCCATACAACTCAAGCCCTTATATTTAAAGTTATTTGTTATCGGTTATCGGTTATCAGCTACTCGCCATTGGTCAAACTTATAAACAAACAACTTACTTTATCGTGTCTTTGAATTCCTCGTCATAGGCGTTCAAAGCCTCTGTCATCAGTTTATCCAGGTCGTCATCGAACTCTTCTTTTTCCTTAAGATCGGAAAAAATCTGCGGATACCGGTCTTCGATGAAAGGGTAAAGACCTGTTTCATACTTTGTCACCACGTCGGCCGGATATTTGTCAAGAAAGCCCTTTGTACCGGCGTAGAGTATGGTAACCTGCTTTTCCATGGGAAGCGGCTGAAACTGACCCTGCTTCAAAACTTCGACAAGCCTCGAACCTCGTGTAAGCTGTGCCTGTGTAGATGCGTCAAGATCACTACCGAATGCGGCAAAAGCTTCAAGCTCACGGAATTGGGCCATATCAAGCCTCAGTGTACCGGCAACCTGTTTCATGGCCTTTACTTGTGCGGCACCGCCGACTCGTGACACTGAAAGTCCAACGTTAATTGCCGGTCTAATACCTGCAAAAAACATGTTCGGCTCAACGTATATCTGGCCGTCAGTAATTGAAATAACATTTGTGGGAATAAAGGCTGATACGTCACCGGCCTGGGTTTCAATAATCGGAAGAGCTGTAAGAGAGCCCGCACCAAGTTCATCATTCAATTTTGCGGAGCGCTCAAGCAGACGAGAGTGATTATAGAAAATATCGCCGGGGTATGCTTCACGGCCCGGCGGACGTCTTAAAAGAAGAGAAACCTGACGGTAGGCAGCAGCCTGTTTTGAAAGATCATCATAAATGATTAAAGCATGCTTGCCGTTGTCACGGAAATATTCACCCATTGAGCATCCTGCATAAGGAGCCAGGAACTGCAATGATGCCGGATCACTCGCGCATGCAGCAACTATTGTCGTGTATTCCATCGCACCGTGCTTTTCAAGAATATCCGCAACCTGGGCAACTGTTGATTTTTTCTGGCCGCATGCAACATAGACACAGTAAATATCCGTATCCTTCTGTGCAATAATTGCGTCAACAGCAAGTGCTGTTTTACCGATCTGGCGGTCGCCAATGATAAGTTCACGTTGTCCCCTGCCCACAGGCGTCATAGAATCGACAGCTTTTGCACCTGTATAGCATGGTTCATGAACACTCTTTCTGGCAATAACACCGGGCGCAACGACCTCGATTCTTCTGAACTCTTTTGCATCAATAGGACCCTTGCCGTCAAGAGGTGCGCCTGTTGTATCAACAACACGGCCCAAAACAGCTTCGCCAACCGGAACCTCAGCGATCCGTCCGGTTCGCTTGACAATATCCCCTTCCTTGATATGGATGTCTTCACCCATAATGGCCACGCCAACATTATCCTCTTCAAGGTTTAATACCAGTCCCAGAGTACCATCCGCAAATTCAACAAGCTCCATTGTCATAACTTTTTCTAAACCATATACCCTGGCAATACCGTCACCCACCGACAAGACGGTTCCTGTTTCACTCAACTCAACCTTCTTGTCGTAATCCATAATCTGTTCTTTAATAATCTGGCTTATTTCTTCAGCTTTTAATTCCATCTATACACTCTCACCCCTTTTTAATGATTCTCTCATATTGAGTAATTGTGATTTGATACTACCGTCCAGAACCAGATCTCCTATTCTTGAAACAATTCCACCGATAAGCCCCAGGTCCTGTTCAACTTCCAAAACAATATCTTTACCTGTCATATTCGACAGGGTTGTACGAATCTTATCAACGGTTTTGGATGAAAGCTCCGTTGCCGAAACCAGGTTGGCCCTTGCAATACCTTGCAATTCATCCGCCAGTATCTGATAAAAGTCATTGATCACGTGCAAAAATCCAAACCGTCCTTTGTCGAACAGTAAAAGGAAAAACGACGCCATAACTTTGGAAACACCGACTTTGTCAATGACTTTCTCTAAAACTTTTTTGCGTTCTGAAACAGCGTAGAGGGGGTTACAAATGGCCTGTTCAAGAGCCTTTTCCCTAGACATCAAGCTTGCAAACCCGTCTAATTCTTCTCGATAGGTTTCAGCCTCGCCATCCTCTTTACCGATAATCAAAAGTGCCTTGGCATATCGCCGTGCTACGGTTAAATTTTTCACTATGCCACCACCTTCTCTAAATATTCATCCACCAGTTTTTCCTGGTCTTTGGCCGTAATTTTATTTGTTAGGATTTCTTCTGATTTTTCCAATGCCTTTTCCAGTATCTCTTGCTGAAGCTCTAATTTGGCCTGTTTGAACTCATGATCGATGTTGCGACGGGCTTGTTCTTCCAATTTTTCAGCGGCTGTTTTCGCTTCGTCGATGATTCTGGCTTTGGCCTCATTCCCCTGCCGGATATAATCTTCGACAAGCTTTTGAGTCTCCTGCTCCAACTGGGAAAATTTTTCATTGTATTCCGCCAGCTGTTTTTCAGCCGCCTTCTTCTTTGTTTCCAGTTCATCGAGTTGATCCTTAATCCCTTTGATCCTGGAATTGAGTGCCTGGGATGTCGGCTTTCTTAAAAGAAAGAAAAGACCGATGGCCAAAACCGAAAAGTTCATGACCTTGTAAGTATCCGTCGCCACCCATCCTTTGGACTCGCCCCCCTGTTCTGAAGATGCCATGGCCACCCCCATAAAACAGAAAAAGAGCAGCATCATGAAAACCACCATGACCGGCCCTTTTTTAAACATCAGTCGCTTGAGGCTATTGCCAGAAATTTTCTTCATTAAACAGCCCTCCCCAAAATTTTCTCGCTGATCGCATTTGCAAAGGTATCGACCTCTTTCTGAAGCGCTAATCGAACGTCCTCTGCATCCTTTGCGATTTTTTCGCGGATCTCGGCAAGATTTGCTTGAGCCTTTTGATTAATTTCTTCTATTATTTTCCTTTCTTCCTCGGCCGCCTCTTTTAACAAGGCCTCTTTTTCAACCAATCCTTTGCCCCTGGCCGTCTTAATCCCGGAAATAAAGGCATCGTCTTTGTCTTTTGCATTTTGATCCAACTTTTCGATATTCTGCTCGAGGCTTGAAATCTTTTCTTTCCTTTGGATGAGTATCTTACGAATCGGCTTGTATAAAATCAGGTTCAATGCCCATATGATAATCAGAAAATTTGCGATCTGGACAAAAAGCGATCCGTCGGGAATCACGGTAACGCCGCCTGCACCCATGGCGAGGCCTTTGAAGGAGAATAAAGATAGGATAGCGAAAAGCGTGAAAAAGAAAGGATTTTTCAGGTTTAAACCGGAAATTTTCATCAATAGACCCCCCATAGCTGAAACCTGTTTATGCACTTTTATTAAATATTACGACCACTCATGTTTTAATCGTATTTTAAACACGGCGGTCTATAGCATCAGCCATAAATGTTGTCAAAGGTTTTTTTTCATAAATTTGTCAATTTTTTCCTATAACCCGGGCCATCTTATTGTTCGTAAAGGAACCGCCGCATACTGATGTTCAGCAACAAACCGATGCAAATCATTGTGGTGATGACCGAAGAACCGCCATAACTGATGAAGGGCAGTGTCACACCGACAATCGGCATCAGGCCCATGGTCATACCGACATTAATAAAAACTTGCCAGAATATCATTGCGGTAACTCCGACGGCAAGGATCGTTCCGAAGGGATCCCGGCATCTGTAAGCAATGTTCAATCCCCAAATAATGAGAGATAGAAAAAGGCAGAGGAGGAGCAAAGAGCCCATAAGCCCCCATTCTTCGGCCAAAACCGAAAAAATGAAATCAGTATGCTGCTCGGGTAAAAAAGAAAGGGCGTTTTGAGTCCCTTCTAAGAATCCCTTGCCGCCAATCATACCCGAACCGATGGCAATTTTAGACTGTATAATATGGTAGCCGGCACCGAGGGGGTCCCGGTCCGGATTTAAAAATGTCAATATTCGCCTTTTTTGGTAACCTTTCAAAAAAAACCAGACCAGTGGACCGGCCACCGTACATGAAGTGATCATGTATAAAAGTGATCGACGTTCAATTTTCACAAAAACAGTCACGGAACCGGCAATTAGAACGATCAGCATGGCGGTCCCCAAATCCGGCTGTTTAACGATCAAAATAAACGGAATAACCGTCAACATGAAAGGGGTCAGAAGTTCCCGCAAGCTTAAACCTCCGGTATCGGCACGTCTGGAAAAATATCTTGTCAGCGAGATTATCACCGCAATTTTTGCAAGTTCTGATGGTTGAATTGAGACCGGCCCCAATATGAGCCAGCGTCTTGCTCCGCCCACATGCTTTCCGAATATCAATACCGATATTAAAAGCAGCATACACATAATATAGATGACGAGGGCCCATCGATCCAATGATTTGTAATTAACCAGAAAAGACAAAACCATTACGACAATTCCGGCGGAATACCAGATCAACTGCTTGAAGTACAACGTTTTTTGCGGCGCTGCCGTCGTTGACATTACAGCGCTGTAAAGTGCAACAAGACCCAGGCATGCGATAAATACCGTTAGCCCAAGCAATCCCCAGTCAAAGTATTTTACAAATCGCCGGTCGATCATTTCAGCCACGCTCCTGATACTGGGAACTCGCCCATGATCCACGACACATGATCCATGATGTTGGATTCAGATTATCCATAATTGAATAGAGATGCTATCGATGATAATATTCGCCGGCAGTCTCCAGCTCCGTTGAAATAGGTTCTTCCCTTTGGCCGGACAAACCGGGGGAATGCCCCCGATCCCGTGAAGTTCATTCCAATGAAATGTTTGCGGTGTTGTGCCTTGAAGGTCTGCTGATTTCATTGGAGCCTAGGTTGCAGTTCATCTTTTTTTAAGTAGGTTCTGATAATTTCCCTGGCAATCGGTCCCGCCGCACTTGACCCGTGCTCTCCATGCTCTACAACGACCGCGACAGCGATCTGCGGATTTTCGGAGGGTGCATACGCCACAAACCATGCATGCGCCTTGAGGTGGTCGGGCAAATTTTTATCCGACCAGTTGGGGTCCTTGCCGCGCCCAACCACCTGGGCAGTTCCGGTTTTACCGCTGACACTAAAACCGTCGATATGTGCAATCCGCCCGGTACCTTTTGGGCTGTTCACAACCGCTCTCAAACCTTTTTTAATAATCCTAAATGTTTGTTTGTCGGTAGGCAGGCGGCCGGCCAACCGCTGTTTGCTTTGAACCACAACCGCACCGTCAGCCGTATTGACGGACTTGAGCACCAAAGGTGTATACAATGCTCCGCCATTGGCCACTGCTGAAGTTAAAACAAGCATCTGCATGGGTGTTGCAAGATTATAGCCTTGCCCGATGGCCACAGAAAGGGTTTCACCGCCCTGCCAGGCAATGCCGGTTCGGCGCTTTTTCCACGCTGCTGTTGGGACCAGCCCTGCTTCTTCGTGATCCAGATCGATTCCGGTGAAAGAACCCAGTCCGCAGGCTTTGGCATACATCGCCAGTCGATCAACGCCCAGCTTTTGACCGACCTGGTAGAAAAAGACATCACAGGATTCAGCCAATGCTTTAACAACGTTCACATTACCGTGTCCTCCGCGTTTCCAGCACCGGTATACACGATTTCCATATTTATAATGTCCAGGACAGTAAAACGTCGTCTTTTCATCGATAACCCCTTCTTGGAGCCCTGCCATTGCCGTTATAATTTTAAAGGTGGATGCCGGGGGATACGCACCCTGAATGGCCTTATCTTCCAACGGCCTTAACGGGTTGGACACAAGCGCCTCCCATTGCTTGTGCGACATGCCGTCAACAAAAATATTCTGATCGAATGAAGGCGCGCTGGTCAATACGAGGATATCCCCTGTATTGGGATCCATGGCGGCAACGGCACCGGCCTTACCCTCTAAAAGCATTTCCGCTGTTTTCTGCAAGGTATTGTCGATGGTGAGATAAATGTTATGTCCGGGCTGGGCATCCACCGTTTTCAGCACTCTAACCACCTGTCCCATAACATTGACTTCAACCTGTCTACCCCCTCGCTTCCCATGCAAGAACGACTCAAATATTTTCTCAACACCGAATTTTCCGATAAAATCCCCCCCATTATACTCGGGGTATTTACCGGATTCGAGTTCTTGGGAATTAATTTCGCTCAAATATCCGATTAAGTGTGCGGCACGCTGTCGCTCGATGTAGTGTCTTCGAGACTTGACATCGATGACAACGCCGGGAAGGTCAAATTTGTGAACCTCGACGGCCGCCAAGGCATCCCGTCCGATATCTTTTTTCAAAGGTATGGGCTTATAATGTGATCCCGTCTTCTTATTTTCAATTTTTGACATGAGTTGAGACGCAGGAATATTCATATATTTAGACAATTTCTCAATGGTATCCTTTGCCGGTTTGGCATCTTTTAAAATAATACTCACATCAAACGACGGCCGGTTATCAACCAGCAATGTTCCGTTTCGGTCAAAAATCATCCCCCTGGACGGTTCGGTACTCTGCAGACGGATACAATTGTTTTCCGATAATCGTCTCAACTCCTGGCCCTGAATCACCTGGAGATAAAACAGGCGGATCAAAAGTATAAAAAAGGCGCCTGCAACGCAAAACATCGCTCTGATGACCCGCTGTTTATACCATTCTGCGTCTGCTGTTTTTAAATATTTCGTCAAAGCACTCTCACCTTTTACGACAGGAGGGGTATGGATCGTTCAATAAAAATTAACGACCCACTTTTCTTGTGGATATTTCCTTAACCCTTTTATCCCATTTTCCAAATGAATAATTAAAAAACATAAGAAACATCGGTCCGGTGAATATGGCCCAAAACACCTGAACCCCAATGGTAATCGACATTTCTGATGTAAAGCGCAAGCCGGGCTCAAAGATGACATTGCTGCCGACAAATATAAAATTCTCCATCAATACGGCGGCAACAACGACAAACGGCAACAGCGGATTGTTCCCCACATGCAAAAAAGTTATAATCCATCTCACTCCGATAAACAACCACATATAGGTGGTTAGATAGAGACCGAAAGTGCCTCCGGAGATGGCTTCCATCACAAACCCGAAAAAGAGAATAACCGGCATGCTTTCACGGAGGGGACGGAAGATGCACAAGTAAATGAAGAATGGGGTAAGGAGATCATAAAATCCATGGAACAAGGGGATATAGGGCATAACGGTGGTCTGAAGGATGATCAGAAAAAGACATATACAGACATGATAGCAATAGGTCATTTCTCTTGCTCAAACTCATGTTTTTTGGGGGTCAATACAACCAGAACCTCTTCGAGTTTTTCAAAATCGACATAGGGAGTAACGGTGACTTCCTGAAAGATCCCGGACTTGGGCTTGATGACGCCTGAAACATACCCCACTGAAAGCCCTTTTGGGAAGACGCCGTCGAGCCCCGACGAAACGACAATATCATCCACCATAACATCATGCTTGCGCAAAACATATTTAAAAAGGCATTGACCGGCGGAACCGCCCTTGATGATTCCCCGTGCTCTGTCCCGTTGAACCAGAGCATCCACGGCGCTGTTATGATCGATAATCAAAAGAACCTTGGAATAATGGGCGGAGACCTCCGTCGTCTGTCCTGCAATCCCTTCCGGAATTACGACGGCCATTCCTTTTTCGACACCGTCCTGTTTTCCCTTATCGATAAGAACCGTCTTAAACCAGGGAGAAGGGTCCTTGCCAATGACCTCAGCCGCCAGAACACGATCGGTGATGTTTTTCTGAAAGTTCAGCAGATTGCGAAGACGCGCATTGGAAAGTTTAAATTCCTTAAACTGAATACTTTTTTCAAAGGCGCGGTTTAAGTCTTTTCTGAGCTCCTCATTCTCTTTTGCCGCGTTAACCAGGAAAAAATAGTGACGCCAAATATCTCTGACAAAACGGATGGAAGTGCTGGAAGCTTTCTGGAAAGGCGCAACAATGGAGATGGCGATCCTTCCCGGTCCATAATAGGAGATATAACGGCGATTGAAAACGGAGATTAGTATGATATTGACTGCAATCAGAACGATCACACCAACAATCATCACCATCTTTTTGGAAAACATTAAACTATTGAATTACAACTTGTTTGAGGATTTCAATGCTGTCAAGAGCTACACCGGAACCGAGTGCAACGGTGAGTAATGGATCCTCGGTAATCGTTATGGGGAGGCTGGTTTCCTCCCTGAGAAGCTTGTCAAGATTCTTCAATAGTGCGCCACCGCCCGTTAATACAATTCCCCTGTCAACGATGTCGGCGGCCAGCTCCGGCGGTGTCTGTTCCAAAGCAATTTTAACGGTCTCTATGATGGCATCAATCTGTTCGGAAATTGCCACACGTATCTCTTCGGAATCGATGGCCAGAATCTTTGGGATACCTGAAGCAAGGTCTCTGCCCTTGACTTCTATGGTTTCAAGATCTTGAGGCTCCGGATATGCATTTCCGATGGTGGTTTTGATGATTTCAGCGGTGCGCTCACCGATCAGCAGGTTATATTTTCGTTTGATATACTGGATAATCGCAGCATCCATCTTATTGCCGGCCACCCGAATAGATCTGCTGTATACAATTCCCGCAAGAGATATCACCGCAACCTCAGTAGTGCCACCACCGATATCGACAACCATATTACATATCGGTTCGGTAATGGGAAGGCCGGCACCGATTGCCGCTGCCATGGGTTCTTCAATCAGAAACACCTCCCGGGACCCTGCCGACTCGGCCGATTCTTTGACCGCGCGTTTTTCAACCTGGGTAATCCCCGACGGAACGGCAATAACAATTCTGGGTCTGACAAAGGTCCGTCGGTTGTGAACCTTGTGAATAAAATGGCGGAGCATCGCCTCTGTTACTTCAAAATCAGCGATGACACCATCGCGCATGGGACGAATCGCCACGATATGACCGGGTGTTCTACCCAGCATATTCTTGGCCTCAAGGCCGACAGCCAGAACACGGTTTTTCATGCGATTGTCCGTACGCACGGCAACTACAGAGGGTTCATTCAACACAATACCTTTGCCTTTAACATAAACCAGAGTATTTGCCGTACCCAGATCAATGGCAAGATCCGTTGAAAAAAAACCTAAAATTTTATCGACGAATAGACCCATAACACCTCATCTTTATACACTAAAAATATGTACATCTTTTTCGTTATACACTCTGAAAAAGATGTGAAAAACAGCCTGAATTCATTAAGTTCTTAGAATTATCAAAATTATTCTATAATGACAAGAAAAATATCAAGATATTCCTTATTATTTAAGGTGCAGATTCCTGGAGCCGGGGAAGTGGGCGCTCCATATCTTTTCGGGTGTATCTTGGATCCGAGGATACGATCAATTAGGATACGATCTTCCGTTGAACCGGTTCGATTTTTAGATCGCGCTATCGATTCCTTTTTGAATGTATCTGCCATCTGACACATTTTCCATGACCGCGTCATGTAATTTCGGTCTGAAGGCTTTGATTCGGTTATTATCCCGGGATGGATGAATGCGGTTTGTCAACAGGATAACAATAACACCGCCATCGAGATCCATCCAAAAGGATGTTCCGGTGAACCCGAGATGCCCCACGGTTCTTTCTGAAAAATAACGGCCGCAACTCGAATCCACCGAAGACGGGGTGTCGAATCCAAGAGCCCGGCCTTCACGCCCTGACCTTTTAAAAAACAATTGCACCCGATCGATATCAAATACATCCGTTGAAGGGTTCCCATGGTAAGCGGTCATAAGCTCGGACAATAGGATAATGACATCCCCGGCAGTCCCGAAAAGCCCGGCATGCCCTTCAATGCCGCCCACTGCATAGGCATTGTCATCATGAACCATACCCTCCAAAAGGATACCCCGCCAGGAACAGCGTTCGGTTGCGGCAAATTTTGTTTGGCGGGACTTTCCATCAATATCGATAAAAAATAGATTGTCAAGACCCAGGGGGCGGTAGATATTTTCCGTAACAAAACGGTCCAGCCGGCGTCCGGATATCTCTTCGATCACCCAGCACAGAATCATAAACCCGATGTCGCTGTATATGATCTGTTCACCGGGGGCATTTATCAGCGGCTCTTTTGCCAGAAGTTCCCTTAACGCATCTTTTCTTCGATGGGGTTCCATTTTACACAACCATTTATAATAGGGACGATAATCCGGAAGCCCGGAATTATGATAGAGCAGATGTTCTATCCGGATCTCCTTTTTGTCCGTATTTTTAAACGCCGGCAAAATCGATCCCAGACGCTGTTCCAAAGACAGCTTGGAATGTTCTAACAGATGCATGATCGCGAGGGTGGTTGCCAGCGGTTTGGTCAAAGAGGCCAGATCGAAAACCGTTTCTTTGGTCATTTGACGGCCGGCAAATAGATTTGCAGAACCGTAGGCCTCGAAAAAAACAGTGGCCCCGTCCAACGAGACCAAAAGGACGCCGCCGGGGAACACATCGTTTAATACCGCATCTTTCATCAAACGGTCTGGGTGGGTCATGGTCCAATCTCTTTATCGTTCAATCCGGCTTTAAAACTCGGAATCCGCATCGTAATTAGTGCCCATCATACCCTAACAGCCGGTTCATGGAACAACAGCCGCTTTTTCTCGGTGTCAAGGGTTGCGCCAAGTCCAAGGGGAATCATG
>JAAXQD010000120.1 GCA_012974475.1 Desulfobacterales bacterium | reverse complement strand
CCTCATTAAGGACCGCTGCCCGGCTTGCACCATGCTGGACATTTTCATAACACTTCTACCGGTGAGATATAAATTTTAATTGCAATCCCATTTTGTTTACCCTTCGGACCTTCTTTTTACTGCCTGCTGTGACGCAAATCAAATGAATTCTCATGGTGTCACCCTTTTCTGGAGGGTCTTTACAAATCTTTGGGTGGTAATTATATTTAATCCTGATCGAGGAAGGGAACAAATCTATGTGGACACCGACAATCCGGTCATCTATTATCTAAAATGCAACTTTGCCACCAAAAACCATCTTTATACCAGCCTTAAACCCTGGAATCGAACTGAATCGGATATGTGGAATTTTGCTCGATTCCTCGAGTTCTGGGGCTGGAGGCTATAACCCTAAATGAGCGTAAACAAAACGGGAAAAATGTTTTACCGGGGGAGTATCCTCGAATTTTGCTCAATTAGAGAATACTTTCAGGGTGTGGTTTTGTTAGGGGCCGAGCCCTTTTTTCAGCTTTTTTTCCAGTTCAGCAAAAAGGTCCTTTTGCTTTTTTTCCTGTTCAGCCCGAAACAATTCTGCTTTTTGGGTCATATCTTTTCTTGAACTCTGAAATTTTTTGACGGCGTCCTCGAGGCTGTCCGCCTTTTTGCCCTTGGAGAGTTCTTCTATTTTTAAATGGTTATTTAAAAATAGGCGGGTCCCAAAGGCGCCCTCAACGATTTCGATGATCCCTTTATCTTTTAGTTTTTTGCAGATAAAATTGCCTTGCTCCAAAGAAAAAGACAGGGTCTGGCAGATCTCATCGATGGAGGGGGGTGTTGAATTCTTGTGGATGAGAATCCTTATGGCTGCAGCCACGAGATGTGCATCGGAATAAAAGTCAGAGTTTTGCATAACACACGTAAAGATCCGGGACAAAAGAACCCGGATTTTCTTTTCCCCTAAAAAGGGTTATGATTACAGAGAATCAAGCCCCTTGTGTATAGAAAAATTAACTGCAATAAAGATATCGGATGTCCTTTCCTTGACATTGAATTATTAGAAGAGTAACATTTATTTTCAAATTGTCAACCCGGAAAAATAGGTTTGAATGGCTGAATTTTACATGCAATTTAAAGTCATTACATAAATATTCAACATTTTTTACAGGAGAGAAACATGACAGAAATAATTGATGTCAAAGCAAGGGAAATACTCGATTCAAGAGGCAATCCTACCGTTGAAGCCGACGTCCATGTTTCCTGCGGTGCCGTTGGCCGTGCAGCAGTCCCATCCGGCGCTTCCACAGGAAAACGCGAAGCCTTGGAGCTTCGCGACAAGCGATCAAAGCGGTTTGGCGGCAAAGGCGTTGTCACGGCTGTTAAAAACGTGATCCATAAGATTGCACCGGCTGTTTTTGGAATGGATGCCGCGGATCAAGTCGCATTGGACAACGCCATGATTAAACTGGACGGCACATCCAACAAGTCAAAACTGGGCGCCAATGCAATCCTTAGCGTATCCATGGCAGCTGCCAGAGCTGCTGCACAGGCCTATGGACTGCCGCTTTACAAATATTTGGGCGGCATCAATGCCAGATGCCTTCCCCTTCCCATGATGAACATTATCAACGGCGGCGCCCATGCCGCCAACAATCTGGACATACAGGAATTTATGATCGTGCCGGTGGGCGCCAAATCCATCGCCCAGGCCGTTCAGATGGGAGCAGAAACCTTTCACGGCCTGAAAAAGATACTCAAAGACAAAGATCTTAACACGGCGGTGGGGGATGAGGGCGGATTTGCACCCGACTTTGAATCTCATGAGGAAGCCATCCAATTCATCATTGATGCGATTGAATCCGCCGGATACAAACCAGGGACCGATATCGGCCTTGCTTTGGATTGCGCTGCCAGCGAGTTCTACAAAAAAGGAAAGTATATCCTTCATTCGGAAAACAAAAAACTGACCGCCGAAAAGCTGATCGATTATTATGAGCATCTCATTGACAACTATCCCATCCTGAGCATTGAAGACGGACTTGCGGAACAAGATTGGAAAGGCTGGGCATTGATGACCGATCGGCTGGAAGGATCTATTCAGATTGTGGGCGATGACATTTTTGTGACCAATCCCAAGATCTTTAAAAAAGGGATCGAAGAAGGCATCGGCAACTCCATCTTGATAAAACTGAATCAGATCGGGACAGTTACCGAAACCCTCGATACCATTGAGATGGCAAAAAATGCCGGGTACACCACGGTGATATCTCACAGATCGGGTGAAACCGAAGACGACTTTATCTCAGATTTTGTCGTGGGTGTCAACGGCGGCCAGATAAAGACCGGTTCCATGTCCCGCAGCGACCGTATCTCCAAGTATAACCAGCTCATGAGGATTGAAGAAGAACTCGGAGATGGGGCCACGTTTGCAGATGAAATTCTTTAGGTTTCTCCTATATGAACGCCTGAAAAAGTCGTTGATCTTCTTCTTCGGCCTAGCCCTTTTGACATTTTGCCATGCTCCGGCACGGGCCTATGTCTTGCCAGGACCTTACATCCTTAAATTAATGACGCAGAATCTCGGCAAAGGTAAACGTCTTTTGGTGACGCAGAAACTGGTGCTGCTCAATGACAACCCGAACAAAAACCCGGTTGAACTCAGCGAAACTTTAAAGTATATTTTCCCGAATACGTTTCGTTCGGATATTTTATCAGAAAATATTCAACGAATTCATATTTTATCAAGGGGCAGGGCCTTGACGGTCATTGACGGAAAGACTTCGGATGAAGTCGAAAGCCGCTATGATCACTACAAAGATCTTCTCCTTTTCAGATCCCGGGAGATGCTTCAAGAGAGGTTGTCCCATTTGGGTGTGGACCCTAAGGTTTCAAGCCTAGGGCGCTTTCAGGGCAAACCGGCATATGTTCTGGGTGCCCAATATCCCGATGATACGGTTCCCCAAGTATGGTTGGACAAGAATACCTTCAGACCGCTTCGCTGGATAATTACAAGCCACACGCAGCAGCGCCTGGAAGTTCGATATTTACAGTGGCACACGTTGAAGAATACCTGGTATCCAATGCATATCGAGTTTTTCGCCGATGGAAATTTGGTCCGGGAAATCCATGTGGAAAACATCAAGGTGAATCCATCTTTTCCAAAAAACCTTTTTGACATCGAAGACCTTAAATCACGCTATCCCCAGTCTGAACCCACGGCATCATCGGGTCAAGAAAAGAAAGAATCGTTGAACGAAATTCAAAAAACCATTGAGGATTTCAAGAAAATATACAAATAATAATCTGAATCTCAAATCCGAAGCTAAGGCACTGAATGGATAATAAAACAAAATATATATTTGTGACGGGCGGCGTACTTTCATCTCTGGGCAAAGGACTTGCGTCCGCGGCCATCGGAGCACTGCTTGAAAGCCGCGGGCTTACCGTAACCTTGCAGAAACTCGATCCTTACATTAACGTGGATCCTGGAACCATGAACCCTTTCCAGCATGGAGAGGTCTATGTAACGGATGACGGCGCAGAAACCGATCTGGATCTTGGCCACTATGAAAGATTTACCCACGCCAGATTAAGCCGTGACAACAACTTTACCACCGGGAAAATATACCATTCGGTCATCACCAAGGAGCGGCGGGGAGACTATCTGGGCGGTACGGTTCAGGTGATTCCCCACATTACCGATGAAATTAAACGAAGCATTAAACTTGTGGCGGGTTCAGTCGATGTCGTCATCGTCGAAATCGGCGGAACGGTCGGAGATATAGAAAGCCTTCCTTTTCTGGAAGCCATCCGGCAATTCAGGGCGGATGTCGGCAAGGAAAATGCCCTGTATATCCATCTTACCCTTGTTCCATATATCGCCACAGCAGGAGAAGTTAAGACAAAACCGACCCAGCACAGCGTAAAGGAGCTCCGCAGTATCGGTATTCAGCCAGACATTCTCCTCTGTCGCACAAACCAATACCTGCCCAAAGAAATCAAGGCAAAAATAGCCCTATTTTGCAATGTCACCGTAGATGAGGTGATTACCGCTAAAGACGTGGAATGTATTTATGAAGTTCCGCTGGTGTTCCGTAAGGAACGCCTTGACGAAATAATTGTGGAAAAGCTTAACATCTGGACACGAGCGCCCCATCTCGATGACTGGAAGGAAATTGTCAGGCGGCTCAAAGAGCCTAAATCTTCAGTGACCATTGCAATTGTAGGCAAATATGTCGACCTGACCGAATCCTACAAAAGCTTGAATGAAGCGCTCCGTCACGGCGGAATTCCCAATGATTGCCGGGTAAACCTCAAGTTTGTCGATTCAGAAAAGATCGAGAAAACCAATTGCAGACAGATGATCGGGGACGTTGACGGCATACTGGTCCCCGGCGGCTTTGGATCCCGGGGTATTGAAGGTAAGATTTGCGCCGCAAAATATGCCAGGGAAGAAAAGATTCCCTATTTTGGTATTTGCCTCGGCATGCAGATCGCGGTCATCGAATTCGCACGCAACGTCGCAGGCATGAACGGGGCCCATAGCCAGGAGTTTGACAAAAACACACCGTATCCGGTGATATATCTGATGACGGAATGGTATGACGATAAAACCGGAACCGTTCAGAGACGGGATATCACTTCGGACAAGGGGGGAACCATGCGCCTGGGTGCTTACCCCTGCAATATCAAAGAAGGTACCACGGCCTATAATGCATACGGCGTTTCCAACATTTCAGAACGTCACCGCCACAGATATGAATTCAACAACGCGTATATAGAAAGACTCGAGGCCGGCGGACTGGTTGTCAGCGGAACCTCACCGGATGGCGAGCTGGTTGAAATGGTCGAGCTCAAAGACCATCCCTGGTTTCTCGGCTGTCAGTTCCATCCGGAGTTCAAATCGCGGCCCATGGACCCCCATCCCCTGTTCAGAGAGTTCATCCGGGCATCGTTGGCATATTCAAACATCCGCTCTTGATTGGGATCGTTATGGGTCATGAAGTCTTGGCCGGTCTGATCGCCCGTCAGGTTGCCAAATCCCGATTCATACTCCCCTGTCGATACCCTTCCAGGTCTACAGCCACATGCAAAAATCCGATTTTCATCAATTTTTCTACAATGGCGGATCGCATTTCCTGGTCGAGGAATCTTTGGACATCTCCGGTATCGACTTCTATCCGGGCGACGTTCCCGTGCTTTCGAACGCGACAGCCCGTAAAACCGTAGCCCCATAAAACCTGTTCAGCCTGTTCCACCATTTTAAGGTCTTTCGGGGTTATGGGGGTTCCGTATGGAATTCTTGTGGCAAGGCATGCCATTGGCGGCGTGTTCCAGGTGTTCAGGTTCATCTGCTTTGAAAGCATGCGAATATCGTTCTTGGTGAGTCCTGCATCCACCAGCGGCGACGTTATGCCCATCTCACGGGCGGCGGCAAACCCGGGACGGAAGTCATCAAAATCATCGATGTTCGCCCCATGGGCGACGTGCTCAATCCCTCTGTCGCCGGCAATTTTCAACAAATCCTCGCAGAGATATTTCTTGCAGAAGTAACAACGATCTTTTGTGTTGGATCTAAATTCGAGCCGGCTCATTTCCCTCGATGGTATGAGGATATGCTCGACGCCCAGTTGTCGTGCGAACGCTGTTGCCGATCGTCTTTCCCATTCTGGATGAACCGGCGAACTTGCGGTGACGGCAACCAGATTCTTTTTCAGCGCCTCATGAGCCACGGCCAGGAGAAAAGAACTGTCAACGCCGCCTGAATATGCGACAACCAAAGCACCATATTCTTCTAAAATCGAAAACAAATGCTCTCTTTTTTTTGTTAAGAGGTTCTTATTCATGATAAAAAAATGTTTACAAAGCTTATGTATTCATATATACACATTTTTCTTACTTTAAATTATTATTTACTATACACAACGTCACCCACAAATTCAAAGAGGTTTTTTTATGGGAAAAAACAGCCTGCTTAAATCGACCTCCAAAGCCAAGAAAAAGTCAACTGCTAAAAAAAAGGCGGCCGCTAAAGC
>JAAXQD010000253.1 GCA_012974475.1 Desulfobacterales bacterium | reverse complement strand
TATTTATCGTTAATGTCTTTTACAAAAATCGAATCTGCATTCCAATGTCTTTGGAAGGAATTATATATAACACAGAATTTTGGTTTTGCAAGCTCAAAACATGCCCTAAATCCGGTTTTAAAAGATATTTTTAAAAAAAATGAAGCCCGAATCATTGTATCAGGAATTGATAGCCCTTGCTGAAAAACTTGGAATTACAGTTTTAGAGCATAATTTTCGAAAGGCCGGTATCAAAGTTGAAAGTGGATTGTGCAAGATTAGGGGCAAGAAACATTTCTTTGTAGATAAACACAAAACGACTCATGAGAAAAACGAGATCCTAGCGTCTTGCCTCACCAAAATGCCCCATGAAAATATGTATGTATTTCCAGCTTTGCGGGATTTTCTAGATAAACATGCTCAACTATGACAAAAGGGGCTTTGGGTGAGAACAACCCCGTTTAAACGACTTGCAGTAAAGTTTACATAATATACCTTATCAGACGTTGGCCCGATGTCGGGAAAAAGGAAAGGGCAATAATGGCCTTTTTTCAACCCTATCCGATAACGTTCGTCAGAACGCTATCGAATTACAGGTTTTATGTTGAATGATATTGTCAACTGTGTTAATCATTCAATTTCTATCAGATCGTATCGATGGTTTTCCTATGAATCCCAATCCCTTAAGGAATTTGTTTGAAAAGCGTATGCTACAGAGAGCGACGACAATCAGTAAAGTTTTATTTTAATGAACTCACACCCCAATATCCAGTCCTCAGGACCTTCCGATAGCCACCAACGTCGTATTTACACCGTTTCCGAACTGACCTTCAAAGTTAAAAAATTGCTTGAAGAAAGTTACCCATTTGTCTGGATAAATGGTGAAATTTCAAATTTTAGAGTTCCAGCTTCTGGACATTATTATTTTACCTTAAAAGATGAGGCTGCCCAGATCAATGCGGTAATGTTTCGCAATCAGAATCGGACATTAATATTTGACCCTGAAGATGGAATGAATATAACCGGCCTTGGCCGGATCAGTGTCTATGAACCGCGGGGCACCTATCAGATCATATTTGAATATCTCGAACCCAAAGGTACAGGGGCCATCCAGCTGGCTTTTGAACAATTGAAAACACGGCTTTTTGAAGAGGGTCTTTTTGATGAGGCACACAAAACCCCCCTACCCTTTTTGCCTAAAAAAATCAGCATCATAACCTCTCCGACCGGCGCCGTTGTTCACGATATTTTAAAAATTATCAACCGACGCTTTTCAAACCTCCAGATCGAGATCATACCGGTCAAAGTTCAGGGCGACGGCGCTGAACATGAGATTGTATCCGCCATTGAGATGCTGAATCTCCGGTCCAACTCGGATTTAGCGATCCTGGCTAGAGGCGGTGGATCATTGGAAGATTTCCATGCGTTTAACGCTGAAATTGTTGCCAGAGCTATTTTTGCATCAAACATTCCCATAATTTCAGCGGTGGGGCATGAAACCGATTTCTGTATTGCAGACTTTGTTGCAGATTTAAGGGCACCAACGCCATCTGCCGCAGCCGAACTTGCTGTGCCTCTTAAGCAAGACCTTTTGAAGAGGGTCTCTGAACTTTCAACACTCATAGGAATGCGTTTTGTGCGAAATCTTGAAGACCTTCAGTTTCGGGTTCAGGAAATGTCCAATCGACTGGTTCATCCAAATCGAAAGATAATAGATCTAAGGCTTAAACTAGACGACTTAATGACCCGGCTTGTCAAAACGTTTAACAAAACCATTGTTCAGCAGCACAAAGGTGTTAAGTGGCAGACTGAAAGGCTTTTTGCCAACAATCCTTTAGTGCGAACAAAATTTCTTAAAGATAAACTTGACTTAAATCATGGCAAACTCCTTAATTATAAAGATATATTTATAACTACAAAACGTTTTTTACTTCGGGAAGCCATGGCCGGGCTCCATGCGCTGAGTCCTGAAGCCACCTTGTCCCGAGGTTACAGTATTACCAGAACCATTCCAGATGCAGCTGTGGTCAGAGACCCAAAAAAGGTCTCCATTGGTCAGGATCTTGAGGTGACGGTTGCGAAAGGCTTACTAATCTGCAAGGTAAAAGGAAAATAATTTTATGGCCAATCTGACGTTTGAAAAGGCAATGAAAAAGCTGGAGCAGATCGTTCGGGAACTCGAATCCGGAGATCAGCCCCTTGAAAAAGCGATAAAAAAGTTCGAAGAAGGGGTTCAACTGTCCAAATTCTGTTCCGAAAAACTGGATGAGACCGAACAAAGGGTTACCCTTCTGTTAAAAGATCAGACCGGCAATGTTTTTGAGAAACCGTTTATCTCGGAAATCGAGCCGGAAGATGAATAAATTCGATCTGAATTCATACCTGTCTTCTGAACGAAAACAGATCGATCATGCCTTGGGTGTAATAATCGAGAATAAATCCAAGGACTCCACGATTAAAGATGCCATGAGATATTCTCTGATGTCCAGTGGAAAACGTTTACGGCCCATTTTGTGTATTGCGGCCGCAGAAACTGTGGGAAGGCACTCGGACGATACCATGCGGGCTGCCTGCGCCATAGAGATGATTCACACGTATTCCCTGATCCATGATGACCTTCCTGCCATGGACAATGACACCCTCCGCAGGGGACGGCCGACGTGTCATATCAAATTTGATGAAGCTACGGCAATTCTTGCCGGTGATGCCCTTCTTACACTGGCGTTTGAGATCCTTTCATCCGTCGAATCTGCCGACAGAGATCATGCCTTTAACCGGCTCCGTGTTATACACACCATCGCAACGGCCGCGGGATGTAAAGGCATGATCGAGGGACAGATGCAAGACATTGCCGCCGAAGGCGACGTTCTTGGTTTAGAGGATCTTAAAAAAATGCATCGTTTAAAGACCGGCGCCCTGATTGAGGCATCCGTTATTTCCGGAACCCTTTTGGGGAATGGAAACAGTGATCAAATTGAAAATCTTAAAAATTACGCAAGAAATATCGGGCTTGCCTTTCAGATAACCGATGACATACTGAACGTTGAAGGTGACCCTGATATTATGGGAAAAGATGTCGGCACGGATCAAGCCCGGGGAAAAAGCACCTACCCTTCCATACTTGGGATGGAAAAATCCAAAGAATTTGTAAAAAAACTTGTAAACGATGCCTTGAAAGTGCTCGATTATTTTGATAATAAAGCTGATCCGCTCCGGGCCATTGCGCATTATATTGTTGTTAGAAAAAAATAAGGAGTGATATATATTTTGAGTTTTCTTGAAAAAATCGATTCTCCTGCAGATTTAAAAAAAATACCCAAAAATGATCTCCCGTCCCTCGCGTCAGAGATACGGCAGGTCATCATTGATGTGGTATCCAAAAATGGCGGCCACCTTGCACCCAGTTTAGGTGCTGTGGAGTTGGCAATTGCCATCCACTACGTCTTTAACGCACCGGATGATAAAATTATCTGGGATGTGGGTCATCAAGCCTATGCTCACAAACTGCTGACCGGACGAAGGGAGCGATTTCACACGCTTCGCCAGCATGGCGGGGTGTGCGGGTTTACCCGGATGAGCGAAAGTCCTTACGATGCATTTTCAACAGGGCACAGCAGCACCTCTATCTCTGCAGGCCTCGGGATCGCATGTGGCAAACGCTTGAAAAAGGACAACACCAAAGTTATCGCGGTCATAGGGGATGGCTCTATGACCGGAGGGCTCGCTTATGAAGGCCTTAACCAGGCTGGAGACATTAACAAAAACATTCTGGTCATATTAAATGACAATGACATGTCCATCGCACACAATGTCGGTGCCATATCCTCTTTATTAAGTCGAACTTTTTCTGCCAAATACATACAAGATTTTAAACAAGACCTTAAAGATTTTTTTAAATCCTTGCCGAAATTCGGTGGCGATATCTATAAATTCGCAAAACGTTCAAAAGAATCTTTTAAAACATTTATTACTCCGGGAATGTTGTTCGAAGCCTTTAACTTTGAATATTTTGGGCCCATAAACGGACACAACCTTAACCATCTTATCGACATACTTAACAATATTAAATGCTTAAACGAGCCGGTTCTTCTTCATGTAACGACGAAAAAAGGTAAAGGATACCCGCCTTCTGAAAAAAACCCTGTTTATTTTCACGGTGTTGGATGCTTTAATGCCGATACGGGGGAAAGCATCAACACAGAATGCTCCATCCCCACATATACCCAGATTTTTGGACAGACCCTGCTAAAACTGGCAGGAAAAAATGACAGGGTCGTCGCCGTTACAGCCGCCATGCCGGAAGGTACGGGCCTTGTAAAGTTTGCAGATGCTTATCCGGACCGGTTTTTTGATGTGGGGATTGCGGAACAGCACGCCGTAACTTTTGCAGCAGGTTTGGCCACCGAGGGCTTTAGGCCCGTTGTGGCCATATATTCTACCTTTCTTCAGCGTGCCTATGATCAGATATTGCACGATGTTTGTATCGAAGCGCTGCCGGTGGTATTTGCCATCGATCGGGGGGGAATCGTAGGAGAGGACGGAGCAACCCATAATGGTGTTTTCGATTTATCTTATCTTCGAAGTCTTCCCAATATGGTCGTTATGGCCCCAAAGGATGAGAATGAACTCTGCAGAATGCTTGTCACCGCCATCGACCATATGGGCCCTATTGCCGTTCGATACCCCAGGGGAACCGCCGAGGGGGTCAAAATGGAAAATCAGGATGTTCCCATACCCATCGGCAAAGGAGAAGTGCTCAAAAAAGGAGATGATCTTCTTATTTTGGCCATTGGACAGTCTGTTTTCGAGGCACTTTCCGCGCATGCAACGCTAAAAGAACAGGGGGTATCCGCTACGGTGGTTAACTGCCGTTTTGTAAAACCTCTGGATGTCGATTTGATCACAACCCTTTCCCGGTCGATACCGCGGATCATAACGGTTGAGGAGAATGTTCGTCAGGGAGGATTTGGAAGTGCAGTTCTGGAGTGCTTGAGCGATGAGGGAATATCCGGGTTTCATCTGAAATGCATCGGGGTGCCGGATACCTTTGTTGAGCACGGCCCCCAGAAACTTCTCCGGTCTAAATACGGTATTGACGCGCCTGCAATTGTCGAGACCGCCAAGCGCCTCCTAAAAAATGCTTAGGGTTATCGTCAAGCGAGCCCATCCATGTCCCCAAACAAAAAAAGACTCGATCGGGTCGTTGTAGAAAAAAAACTCGCACACAGTCGACAACGTGCCCGGGCGCTTATTATGGCTGGAAAAGTTCTGGTCAACAACCACCCTGTGGATAAACCCGGGACACAGGTCTCCACAGAGGATGTCGTTGTTTTGAAAGGAGAAGACATTCCCTATGTAAGCAGAGGTGGCCTTAAACTCGAAAGCGCTCTACAGGTCCTGGCAGGTGATATAACCGGTTTTACCTGCCTCGACGTGGGTGCCTCCACCGGCGGGTTTACAGACTGCCTTCTCCAGCACGGAGCAAACCGGGTCTTTGCTGTGGATGTCGGTTATGGACAACTGGCATGGCCATTGCGCCAGGATCCCCGGGTGGTGGTCATCGAGCGAACAAACATCCGGTATATGCCTGCCGAAGCTCTGCCGCAACTTGTAGATCTGGTTACCATAGATGTTTCCTTTATTTCCCTTAAAAAAGTCGTTCCCGAGGTATTAAAGTTCATGAAAAAAAGTGCCGGAATTCTTGGCCTGATCAAACCCCAGTTCGAAGTTGGAAAAGGTAATGTCGGGAAAGGCGGTGTTGTGCGCGACCCTGTTCTGCATGCTCAGGTTATCGAAGACCTTTCCGATTATTTTACCAAATTGAGTCTTATTCGCGAATTTGTCATCCCTTCACCCTTACTCGGCCCGAAAGGAAACAGGGAATTTTTTATTTTCTTAAAAATCGGAAACGACGAATTATCCCCTCGCTCTAATGAAGATCTTGAGGTGTGAAGTCTATGTCGTTCGGAAACGACTTCCCGGGAGTTTGCCAAAGTTAATCTTGATTTTTTTAAGATAACAATATAGAAATTAAAGTTTAAAGAT